>NZ_JACJPU010000013.1:0-111895 GCF_014696235.1 Sphaerospermopsis sp. FACHB-1194
CACCAGTCACCAGTCACCAGTCACCAGTCACCAGTCACCAGTCACCAGTCACCAGTCACCAGTCACCAGTCACCAGTCACCAGTCACCAGTCACCAGTCACCAGTCACCAGTCACCAGTCACCAGTCCCCTGTCACCAGTCACCTGTCACCTGTTCGCTCTCTTAACTTTTGCAATAGCTGTTGTTGGGATGAGTTTGGGGTAGGTGTAATGGTGTTTTGGGGAATGTTTTCGGCACTTTCCATAGCAGCAGGTACGGTGGGAGTTACGGCTTTTTCTGGGGAAGATGGTTCGGAAATAATTACAGGTGGTAATAACTCTGGTTGTGTGTTGAATTGGATTATTTCTGTAGTTGGTAATGGGGTGAAAATTACTACTTTGTTGATTTTTTCAACAGCTTTTATTTCTGGTTTAGCAGTGATATTTTTAGGGATATTTTCCAGAGATTTTGGTGTTTGTGAAGCAGCTTTAAAAGTAGGTTGAGGTGTGATATTTTCGGCTGGATTCATAGATGTTTTGAGAGCATCTAAGGTAAAAGCTACCTTTGTTTGTTGCTGCATATTTTCTGTAGAAGATACTAATTTACTTAGACCATTGACCAACTGTAAAAGATTTTGCCGAAATTTCGGATCTCCTGTTAATTCATCTAAGTCAGATGTAATTTTTTGGGTATTTTCAAAAGTTACTCTAGCAGCGTCTAAAGTTTGTTGCAAAAGCACAATATTTTGCGGATCATTTAAATTTTTAGAAGCATTTTTTAAATTAGCAGAAGCTTCCGCAGCGTTAGCAGAGAGAATTTCTAAATTTTTCAATAATTCTCCTTCTGTTAAACGATTAACCGCAGGTGATAAACTACTAACTGTTTGACGTAGTTGGTTACTGGTTTGGGTAATATTATTTAAAGTACCGACTAAAGCAGAACGATTTGTAGTTAATAACTCATCTAAGTTATTTAATAACTTACTTGCTTGTTTTGCAGTTGTACTAAATTCACTCGCTGTTGTACCTAATTGATTTGCGGTTTTTGTTGTTGTGGTTGTGAGTTCATTTGTTGCTCGTTGGATAGTGACAGCAGTATTAGAAAATGTGCCTAATTGTCCTTGAAAACTTCTGCCGACACTTTGCATTTCTCGACTGAGTTTAGCAATACTATCAGCCGCATTCGCAGAAGTTACTAAAAGGCGATTAACGTTGTCGTAAAATTCCTTATTATTATATTGAGCAGCAAAATCAGATGATTGGCGGATCAGTTCATCAACGCTAATTCCAATCTCACCTTTTAATTTAGTAGATTCGTTACAAATAATCAAACCAGGATTACAATCTTTCTCTAATGGTCCGGCAATATCTTGAGGAACTTGTGCATTAGGTGGTGGACTAATATCAATGATACTTTCATTAATTAATCCACTTTGATTTGCTTCAATTTTAGAATCAGCAGGAATTTTTAATTGAGGATCGTTGATTTCAATTTCTACATTAACAGCATTTGCTCCGGTTTTGATACTAGAAATACTACCCACTTTCACACCACGATAACGAACTGGTGAGCCTTTTTGCATTCCCCCAGCGTTAGCAAATTCAACCACAGCTTTATAAGAACTGCTTCCGGGCGTGATTCTATTTAACCATAGCCATATTACCCCAAATGCTCCTAACCCTAGTAAGATTAATAAACCTACCGATCCTTCTCTAAAAGTTCTTGTAGAAGTGAATCCACTAATTAGACCTCGCATTTTTTCGCGCTCCATAAAAATAGTCCTGATTGGTAATTCGTAATTCGTAATTCGTAATTCGTAATTTGTAATTCCTAATTTGTAATTCCTCATTCGTAATTCTTAATTATTAATTTGTAAATACTGTGAAGAGAAAATAGTAAACAAATATTTTTATTTTGACTCCTTGAACTCCTGACTCCTTGAACTCCTGACTCCTGACTCTTGACTCCTGACTCCTGACTCCTAAAATATATTATCAACCAGCCACTTGAATTGGACCATGTATACTCCCACTCATAAATTGTCTAATCAAACGGTTTTCTGTATGATCTATTTCATTTACTTTACCTTGCCATTGCACTTTTCCTTGATAAAGAAATATCAACTTGTCAGATGTTCGACGAATGGTACTATCTTGGTGGGTAACGATGCAGTAGGTACTACAGACTCCTTGTGTACATTGCAAACTGCGGATTAAATCCTCAATTACTGTTGAAGCAATAGGATCAAGTCCGGCTGTAGGTTCATCGTATAATAAAACTTCTGGGTTATCTTTGGGATTATCGGGATTAGACATAATCGCACGCGCAAAACTTACCCGTTTTCGCATCCCTCCCGAAAGTTCTGAGGGGTAAAGATGACCAATACCTGGTAAACCTACCATTTCTAATTTTTCGTTGACAAGTTTGCGAATGCGCGATCGCTCTAATTTTGTATTCTGATACAATGAAAAACCGACGTTTTCATCTACATTCAAGGAGTCAAATAAAGCTGCTTGCTGAAATACCATCCCAATACTCACCGGATCAGCACCATCTTCTATTAACCCCTCTCGCTTTATCCCTTGAATATAAATTTCTCCTGCATCCGGCTGTAATAAACCAGCTATAATTCTTAAAATCGTGGATTTACCAGTTCCTGAAGGTCCAATAATTCCTATTGCTTCTCCTTGGAAAATTTGCAAATCAACATCATCTAAAACCTTATTTTTACCAAAGGATTTAGAAATACCTCTTAGTTCAATTAATGGTTCTTCGTTAGGTGATTGGTAATTGGTCATAGTTGATAGTTGATAGTTGATAGTTGATTGGTGTGTATTATTAACTAATAATGACTAATGACTGTAAGTATTCAGCTATCAGCTAAAAGCAATCAGCTTTGCGGATTTATATCAAAAATCACTGATTGATTATCTACTGATTTATCCAATATTCTGACTCCTGACTCCTGACTCCTGACTCCTGACTCCTAACTCCTGACTCCTGACTTCTTAACTAATGACTAATGACAGATATTATTGTAATTGGTAGCGGTATCGGTGGTTTATCTGCGGCCGCGTTACTTGCACGTTATGGAAAACGGGTTGTAGTCTGTGAAGGTCATAATATTCCCGGTGGTGCAGCGCACACTTTTAAAAGACGCGGTTTTGAGTTTGATTCTGGTCCCTCCTTTTATTGCGGTTTAAGTGGTTCTCAAAGTTTAAATCGCGTCTTTTGGGACTTTACGACGCAATGAAAGATATTCCCAGCATAGCATTGCGGGCTGATTGGCAAGTCATACCCCTATTGTTACAACGTTATTTACCTTCTTTGGGTAAAATGTTGTTAAATTTGCCAATTGTGCAATCTTCTGTTGGTAGTGTGATGGATGCTACCATTAAAGACCTTTGGGTAAGGCGACTAATTGACCTGGAATGCTTTTTATTATCAGGTTTAAAGGCATTTTAAGCTGTTACACAGCTAAATTGTATAATCCTAATATTCTGAACTCTTGTTTAACAGGCAAGATGCCTGTTCCACTTATACAAATTAAATGCACAACAGCTTATCTTTTGGCACTACTATTAACAAAAACTCCTATCATAACATAAAATGAATTCTGAAAGAGGTCTATTCTGTAATTTTGCGGAAAACTATTGTAGTTGGGTAAAAATGTCGTTACTTGTAAGTTAGAGGTAAAAATCATGAAATAAATATTTATGCACATTATCACCCGTCGGACACTTTCCGAATTTTGGCAAAAGCACCCTAACTCACAAACTAGCTTGCAATCATGGTATAAAATTACATTAAAAGCTGAATGGCAAAATTTTGTAGAGTTACGTCAAAGTTTTCCTTCTGCTGATCAAGTTGGTAATCTCACTGTTTTTAACATTGGCGGTAATAAATATCGGCTTATTGTGCTGGTAAAGTACAATTCTCAAAAAGTTTTTATCCGTCATGTCCTCACCCATGCAGAATATGATCAGGAGGACTGGAAAAATGACCCTTGGAATACGTAACAACAACGCTTATCTTGAATTACTTAAATCTTTCCCCCCTCGTCCCATTACTTCTGAGGAGGAATTTTTTGCTACACAAAAGGTTATCAATTTTTTGATTGATAAAGGTGAATTAACTCCTGATGAAGAAGATTATTTAGATGTTTTAGGTACTCTAGTTTATGAGTACGAAGAAAAGCAAAATCCCATACCCGATATTTATGGTGTGGAGTTACTGCAAGCGTTGATAGATGAATTTAATGTGCAGCAAAAGGACTTAGTTCCTATTTTTGAAACTGAGGCGATTTTATCTAAAGTTTTGAGGAAAGAGCGTCTTTTAACTGTTGATCATATTCACAAACTTGCGGAGTTTTTTCATATTTCGCCGGCTGCGTTTTTTGAATCAGTTAGTTAGATGTAGATGAATGAAATATACAATAATTATTCAATGGTCTGAGGAAGATAAATGTTATGTAGGGGTTGCTGAGAAAGTCTTTCCGTGAGGGCATAGGAGTCAGGAGTCAGGAGTCAGGAGTCAGGAGGAGATTGGAAAATTTCTTTGCCATCTCTTGAAATCCCAAAAAATGCACACTTTTTCCGGTATACCCTTCAAAACCCTTGCACTAATTTCTGTGTTTATCAGCCTCTAACCTTTGATATATCAAGGTTTTAGGTTTATTCAGCAAACCCTAATTAGTCAGGTAAAGTAGGTGTTTTTTATCATCACACCTGATAGCGAGGATAAATCACGGAGCAACAGACAAAACTTTGATTTGTTATCAATCCATACAGTTGGAATTTGTTTGTTTACCAGATATTTATCATCGCTATTTTCTTTAATTTTATTTTCTTTAATTTTATTCCAAATCTCGATGTGTAAATGATTTCGCATTAGCACCAGTGTAGGTTTTCACAATATGACCATCACCACACATTTGATATTTATAAGTTACTAAACCCTCTAAACCCACAGGTCCACGGGGTGGCATTTGTTGGGTACTAATTCCCACTTCTGCACCAAAACCATAACGAAAACCATCAGCAAAACGAGTAGAACAATTATGATAAACTCCTGCTGCATTTACTAATGCTTGAAAAGTTGCTGCTGCTGTTAAATCTTCCGTAACAATGGCTTCTGTGTGCCGAGAACCATATTCACTAATATGATTTATTGCTGCTTCCAAAGAATCAACAATTTTCATGGCTAAAATTAAATCACTGTATTCTGTTTCCCAATCTGTTGCTGTTGCTAAATCAATCTGAGGTAAAATTTTTAAAGTGCGTTCATCACCTCTTAATTCTACATTTTGCGCTTGCAAAGCCTCAGCAACTTTGGGTAAAAATTCCGCAGCAATATTACTGTGAACTAATAAAGTTTCAATAGCATTACAAGCCGCAGGATATTGAGTTTTAGAATCTACAGTTATACTAATTGCTTTCTCAAAATCAGCCGCTTGATCTATATAAAGATGACAAATACCATCGGCATGACCTAAAACGGGAATGCGAGTATTTTCTTGAACAAACCTGACAAAAGAATTAGAACCTCTGGGAATAATTAAATCTACATATTTATCTAATTTTAAAAGTTCTAATATTTCTGATCTTGTTGTTAACAATTGCACGGCATCGGGGTTAACAGCAGTATTAGATAAACCTTTTTTAATGGCTTTTACTATCGCCTCACAAGAACGTAAAGCTTCTTTTCCACCTTTGAGAATGACACCATTACCGGATTTAATGGCTAAAGAAACAATTTGAATAGCTGCTTCGGGACGCGCTTCAAAAATAATCCCTAAAACACCCAAAGGGCAAGTAATACGTTTAAGAATTAAACCAGTATCAATTTCTCGGTGAATTTGGACTTTACCAACAGGATCATCTAACTTAGCAACATCACGCACACCAGCGATCGCATCTCTTAATTTATGTTCATCTAACTGCAAACGTTTATAAAGAGGTTTAGCAATACCTTCCGCTATAGCTGCTTCACAGTCAGCCACATTAGCAGCCAATATTTCATCCTGAGCAGATTCTAAAGCTAGAGCGATCGCATTAATCGCTTGATTTTTCTCCTCAGTAGCAAGTACACCCAACCTACTAGCAGCTAAACGGGTTTTTTGGGCAATTTCAGTTAAACCAGAAACAACTTGTACGGTATTCATCACAAAAATATATTTACACTATAACAATCTTAATATTCTTTGGGCATTGGGTTATTCATCCTCCCAGTCACCAATCACCAATCACCAATCACCGTCTTTAACTTTTACGAAATTTTGATGACGAATCGTGGATCTATTGAGTATTCATAGATAACAATCATGTAAGCATTTAGCTTTCAGCAGTCAGTAGTCAACTTTTTAACAACTACGCCAGAAATCATGATTTGATTATTTGCTTCCTGCCTTTTGCCTCCTGACTCCTGACTCCTAAATTCTTACAAAATATCACCCTTTTGATCTGGGATTACATCATGTCATTACAATCAGGCTTAGATGCCTTCCAACAGGGACGCTATCAAGAAGCAGTGTATCTACTAGAGGAATTTTCCCAAACTTCTCTAGAACTGAGTTCTCCAGACTATCTCACAGCGCAAATGTGGCTGATGAAAGCTTATCAAAAAATAGGCGACATCGAACAAGCTAAGATTCTTTGGCAAAAGTTAATTAACAGTGATAACCCACAGATGCGAGAATGGGCAGAACAAGATCGCCCATTTTTTACATCAGCTAACCAGCCTAGTTTTGAAAAAGCCGGACGTGCAATATCTACGGGTGTAAGTTTAGCAATGGGAGGTGTGGGTGGTAATTTAGCCCTAGCATCTGGTGTTACCATTGCCTTACTATTTGGCATGGTTTTTGTTTTAGGTTTAAGCCTAATATTAATTTACAACAGTAGCGATCCCATGACCGGTTTAGCGATCGCTATTGCCATTACCTTAATATTCAACACAGCGGCATTTTTCCTTTCACCCTGGCTGATGGATCTTAGCCAAAGTTGGCTGTATCATACTCGTTGGGTAGACTTAGCAGAAATTGAAAGTCAAAGTCCAGAAACAGGAAAAATCATTCGCCAAGTTTGTCAACAAAAAAATATCACCATTCCTAGACTGGGCATCATTGACGACCAAAACCCCACAGCTTTCACCTATGGTTCTTTACCTAACAGTGCGCGTTTAGTCGTCAGTCAAGGACTTTTCACTTATTTAGATGATGATGAAATTGCCACTGTTTACGCCCACGAACTAGGTCACATCGTCCACTGGGACTTTGCCGTAATGACAGTAGCTTCCACCTTAGTACAGATTTGCTACCTAATTTACAGCACAGCCCGAAGATTTAGCCGTGGTGGTGGAGATAATAAACTCAAAGATGGTTTGCAAATAGCTAGTTTAGTTGCTTACATCTTTTATGTTATTGGTACTTATCTACTGTTGTATCTTTCCCGTACTAGAGAATACTTTGCAGATCACTTTGCTGCAGAAACCACTGGCAACCCTAACGGACTTTCTCGCGCCTTAGTGAAAATTGCCTATGGCATCATTGAAGAAGGTTCACGTTCTCAAGAACCCAGCCGTTTAATAGAAGGAACTCGCGCTTTAGGCATTTATGACCACAAAGCCGCAGCTTCCACAGGTACAGCTTACCGCATCGCTTCCGATCCGCAAAAAATTGGCCGTGTGTTTTTATGGGATATGTTTAACCCTTGGGGTTGGTGGATGGAACTCAACTCAACCCATCCCCTCACAGGTAAACGAGTCCGCGCCCTCAGCACCTACGCAGAACAATTAGGTTTACCCATAGAATTTGACATGGGGCGAGTTATCGGTGAAGGTAAAACCCTAAATAAAAACAAGCTTTACGGTAACTTCTTTGTAGATATCGTCCTGTACGGTGCAGAAACTATTGGTTTCGTCCTGGGTTTAATTCTTGGCATATCCAGCTTTTCAACTTCTAACAACCCAGCCTTTTTGGTAGGTATGCCATTAATGGGTTTAGGAGTGGGAATTTTAATTAAAGCCTTTGTCATGTTCCCCGACTATTCCCACGCTGCACCCACTGATATTCTCACCTTGATGTCAGACCCCTATGCTAGTCCTTTACGGGGAAAACCAGCCATGTTACAAGGTGAATTAATTGGTCGTGGTGATGCTGGTTATCAATTTGGTTCTGACCTCAAACTCCAAGACTCTAGCGGCATGTTGTATTTACGTTATGCTTCTCGTTTTGGACCCATTGGTAATTTCTTATTTGGCATGAAACGAGTACAAAGCTTAATTGGTGAACCAGTGAGAACTGCCGGATGGTTTCGTCGTAGGGTAATGCCTTGGATGGATTTAATTAAACTAGAAAGCGAAAATGGCACTGTTGTCAATAGTTATCATCGTTTTTGGTCATTTGTACTCGGTGGCGGATCTATTATCCTGGGAATAGTATTAATGGTATTTTTATCCGGGAATTAATTCTGCGTTCCTAGCATTTCTATCTAGGGTTTCTCAATTATCCAAGCTGTGTTTTTTTATTCCCCGCGTTTATCGTGGGGTTTATTTTTTTGTGTTTCAATCCCTAATAGGGAGTATTGTAAATTGCAATATATGCCGAAGACAAAACCAAGACAGCTAACCTTTGTTTCAATCCCTAATAGGGAGTATTGTAAATTGCAATGCTAATTCTCAAAGTAGAGATAGTGAATTGGTTCTGAGTTTCAATCCCTAATAGGGAGTATTGGAAATTGCAATTTTGAAAAAACCTAGTAAGGCGATCGCACTAATCCCAATTGTTTCAATCCCTAATAGGGAGTATTGGAAATTGCAATCTGGGCGGTTTGACTGTTCCAATATTGCAGATTGTTTCAATCCCTAATAGGGAGTATTGGAAATTGCAATTTTCTTAAAGCTTCAGATACTACTCTATCAGAGGGTTTCAATCCCTAATAGGGAGTATTGGAAATTGCAATGAACTTGACGCAACTATTTGGGAGTCAGTAACAGCAAGGTTTCAATCCCTAATAGGGAGTATTGGAAATTGCAATCAAAAGCAGATGAGTGGACAAAAACCGTAGTAGCTGTTTCAATCCCTAATAGGGAGTATTGGAAATTGCAATTCGCGGATATATTGATGCTCACTTTGTGGGAGTTGACCAGCAGTTTCAATCCCTAATAGGGAGTATTGGAAATTGCAATTAATAACGCAATAATAGCCGTCAAAAGCGGTCTGGGGTTTCAATCCCTAATAGGGAGTATTGGAAATTGCAATGAACAAATTTTCCGGCTTGAATTGATGCAACATCAGGTTTCAATCCCTAATAGGGAGTATTGGAAATTGCAATGATAATGATGTTTTACCTGTTCCCCTAAACCCAGAAGTTTCAATCCCTAATAGGGAGTATTGGAAATTGCAATTCAATCCGGCGATTTTCAATGTCGCTTTCTCCGTGTTTCAATCCCTAATAGGGAGTATTGGAAATTGCAATATTAGCCGCAAAGGATACTTTTATGCCGTTAGGTTTCAATCCCTAATAGGGAGTATTGGAAATTGCAATGTCACTATGGTGAGCAGCGAGTACCCGCCGTTCCCATAGATGTTTCAATCCCTAATAGGGAGTATTGGAAATTGCAATTTTAATCCTTCGTTATCCAGCGGAATATCTGGTTTCAATCCCTAATAGGGAGTATTGGAAATTGCAATGTCTCTAGACGGTGCAAACTATGTACCATTAGGTTTCAATCCCTAATAGGGAGTATTGGAAATTGCAATAACAAGGACAAAATGTTCTTTGTCTACGGCAACGGTTTCAATCCCTAATAGGGAGTATTGGAAATTGCAATCAAGTACAGCCGTGTGGAGTAATTGGGCGAATGCTGTTTCAATCCCTAATAGGGAGTATTGGAAATTGCAATTTGATATAAATGCAATTTTGATTATTTCTCCACTACTAAAGTTTCAATCCCTAATAGGGAGTATTGGAAATTGCAATCTCCCAAAATGACTGTAACCACACGCCACAAAATGTTTCAATCCCTAATAGGGAGTATTGGAAATTGCAATGTGAGTGGAGTATTAGCCAAGTTAGAAGTTGATCGAGTTTCAATCCCTAATAGGGAGTATTGGAAATTGCAATGATGTTTATTTTGATGAGATAGAGAGTGTAATAAGTTTCAATCCCTAATAGGGAGTATTGGAAATTGCAATTTCAATGGTTAAATGTTTCTTTTCTACCTTACGTGTTTCAATCCCTAATAGGGAGTATTGGAAATTGCAATTCCGCGAACTGGTATAGGTACGCTAGGCTTGCGTGTTTCAATCCCTAATAGGGAGTATTGGAAATTGCAATCCCTTACGTATGTGTACATATTTTCATGAGTAGCCATGAAGTTTCAATCCCTAATAGGGAGTATTGGAAATTGCAATCCCAGTCCCAGCCTGTTGCAACTCAACCCCAGTCCCAGTCCCGTTTCAATCCCTAATAGGGAGTATTGGAAATTGCAATTTTGAGATGTTTAGAAAAGGATTAAAGGTTAAGCGTTTCAATCCCTAATAGGGAGTATTGGAAATTGCAATCACCAGTATTGAATTTTAGAGACAGTGAAGATCAAGTTTCAATCCCTAATAGGGAGTATTGGAAATTGCAATTACTGGGTTTAATAATCTGGGAGGGCTGATCAACGTTTCAATCCCTAATAGGGAGTATTGGAAATTGCAATCTGAAAGCCCTACTACGCAAGGCTTGGAGGCTGATCAGTTTCAATCCCTAATAGGGAGTATTGGAAATTGCAATAACCTTACCACCCGCACGTCAACTTAAAATAAAAGTTTCAATCCCTAATAGGGAGTATTGGAAATTGCAATCGTTGGTAGGGATTACGGGATTAAGTATTAATTACAGTTTCAATCCCTAATAGGGAGTATTGGAAATTGCAATCTACCAGTGTCACCAACTCTACCAATCACATCGCCTTGCTTGTTTCAATCCCTAATAGGGAGTATTGGAAATTGCAATAGCGGCATCCTGAAAGCCTATCTATATTTAGTTTTCAAGGTTCGATTGCGCGAGTGACTCTATCATAGTCCATTTCAGGAATCGTGTCAAGAGCAAAAAACACCCAAACCCAGTCTGTGTAAGGTGCGCGGGTGGGTGGAAAAGCGGAATAACCCCAAAGTCAAGCCTATCAAGAGATACAGCCATTTTTTTACAGCACCAATTTTTTACACCCACCCATCCGCGCAAAACACCTGCAAATGTAAACATATATAAAAGATTTAGCCGTAATTGTGTAACTCCTGGAATCAATTTAATAGCATTTAACAAAAAGCCTTAAAATTTTAGGAGGGTCTGATGGTTACAGCAACAAGACCACAACCACAGGTGAAAATAGGTCCTACCCAACTGCTAATAAATAATGAATGGGTGGAAAGTGTCAGCAAGAAAAAATTTGCTACCATTAACCCCGCTACGGGTGAGGTAATTTGTGAAGTAGCAGAAGCAGATGCAGCGGATGTAGATAAGGCAGTACAAGCAGCGAGAAAGGCTTTTAATGGCGAATGGCGGCAAATTTCTGCGACTGCAAGAGGTAATCTACTTTACAGGTTAGCAGATTTAATCGAGGAAAATCTTGATGAACTGGCACGTTTAGAAACTCTCGATAATGGTAAACCTATCAATGATTCTGTAGGGGATATAGAATCAGTTATTGCCTGTTATCGTTATTATGCAGGTTGGGCTGATAAGGTACAGGGTAAGACTATTCCTATTAATGGTCCTTATTTCTGTTACACTCGCCATGAACCAGTGGGAGTTGTTGGTCAAATTATACCTTGGAATTTCCCCTTATTGATGCAAGCTTGGAAATTAGCCCCAGCTTTAGCAATGGGTAATACTGTGGTGATGAAAACTGCGGAACAAACGCCTTTATCAGCGTTGCGGGTGGGTGAGTTAATTGTGGAAGCGGGTTTTCCTGCTGGTGTGGTCAATATTTTATCAGGATATGGACCCACTGCGGGGGCGGCGATCGCATATCATCATGATATTGATAAAGTTGCTTTTACTGGTTCAACTGAAGTCGGCCATTTAATTATGGAAGCGGCTGCAAAAAGCAACCTGAAACGGGTAACTTTAGAATTAGGTGGCAAAAGTCCTAACATTGTCTTTGCTGATGCTAACATAGATGCCGCTATTCAAGCCGCCCATGAAGCGATATTTTTTAATCAAGGACAATGCTGTTCTGCTGGTTCTCGCTTATTTGTGGAAGCAAAAATTTATGATGAGTTTGTGAATAGAAGTGTAGAAATAGCCAGACAGCGTACAGTCGGCGATCCTTTTGACCCCAACACCCAACAAGGACCCCAAGTAGACCAGGAACAATTTAACCGAGTCATGAGTTATATTGAATCAGGTCAACGGGAAGGGGCGCGGATGCTTTATGGTGGTAATAGGGTGGGAGACAGAGGTTATTTTATTACCCCGACAGTGTTTGCAGATGTCCGCGATGAGATGAAAATTGCCCAGGAAGAAATTTTTGGACCCGTGATGAGTATCATCAAATTTCAAGATGTGGAAGAAGTGATCCAACGGGCAAATAATACCATGTATGGTTTAGCGGCGGCGGTGTGGACACAGGATATCACCAAAGCCCATGCGATCGCTAACAATGTCCGTGCAGGTACGGTGTGGGTAAACTGTTATGATGTATTCGATGCAGCCGCACCCTTTGGCGGTTTCAAACAGTCGGGTATGGGTAGAGAACTGGGAGAATACGGTTTACAGCAATATACAGAGATTAAGACTGTGACAGTGAAATTGTAGATTTAACAGGAGTCAGGAGTCAGGAGTCAGGAGTCAGGAGTCAGGAGTCAGGAGAAAGAATTAATTTTTCCCCCTGCTCCCTTTCCTCTTCTCTGTCCCCAGTCCCCAGTCACCATTCACCAATCACCAATCACCTATTTACCGACCTTTTCGCCAAAACAGCAACCACATTTACCAATTGATCCGGTTCAACGGGTTTATTAATATGCAATTCAAAACCTGCGGCTAAAGACTCTGCCTGTTCTGCTTCTCCCGTATAACCAGTCAGTGCAGCAGCAGGAATTTTCCCTCCCTGTTCGGCACTCAAAGCCCTAATTTGACGTATCAGTGCATAACCATCTTCTTCTGGTAAACCAATATCAGAGAGGATGACATCATACCCACCGGGATTAGTTTTGAGTATTGATAATGCCTCTTGTGCAGATGTAGCCTCTGTTACTTGAACATCGTAATCTTCCAGCACGATTTTAAATAATTGACGCAGGTCTGGTTCATCATCAACTATCAGCACCCGCACACCCGCTAAAGATGGGTAGGAAACAAGGTCAGCAGGTGCAGCAGGGGCGGTTGGTTCTGGAGTAACTGCTATATCACTCTCTTCCTGGTTAGTTTGCAGAGGTAGCCTGACGGTAAAAGTAGCACCTTGATCCTTACCTGGACTAGCCGCTTCCACAGTACCACCGTGGAGTTCTACCAAATGGCGCACTATTGCTAGTCCCAGTCCTAAGCCAGCATTTGATTTGCGTGTAGTGCTATCAGCTTGACGAAATCGGTCAAACACATAAGGGAGAAAATCAGCACTGATACCTAAACCAGTATCTTTAACTTGAATTTCCGCTTGATCATTAGTGTAATTGAGAGTAATATCAATGATTCCGCTATCAGGGGTAAATTTAATGGAATTAGAAAGTAAATTCCAGATTACCTGCTGTAAGCGAGTCGGATCTCCGATCAAGGTTCTGGGTGTAGGATCTAGTTGCGATTGAATTTGAATGTTTTTCTCTTCTGCGGACAAACGTACAACTTCTATAGCTGCGGAAATGACAGGTACAAGTTGAACAGGCTGATTATTGAGATGCAGTCTACCGGAACTAATGCGAGAAATATCTAATAAATCGCCAATTAGCAGGTTTTGAGCGTGGGCAGCCCGTTCAATAGCTTCTAATGCCTGATCTGTTTTCGTTTCATCAAGCTGATGTTTCCGTAGTAACTGCGTCCACCCCAACAGAGAATTGAGGGGATTTCGTAATTCATGGGAGAGAATGGATAAAAAATCATCCTTAGCTCGGTTAGCTGCTTCTGCTGCTGTTCTCGCTGACTGTTCTTGTTCTAAGAGTTGAGTCCGTTCTGCTTCTAAATGTTTCTGTTGGGTAATATCTTCAATTGCCAGGAGAATTAAAGGAGTATTATCTATTTGCGGCATTTTTCGAGCATTGAGGCGCATGATTTTGTGTCCAATTTGCTCAAAATTATGCTTAACTTCCACATTTTCAAAATGGGTCTGTCCGGGGAGAATATGTTCTAAGAGCGATCGCAACTGGGGAATATTCCACTGGCCATTACCAATTTCATAAATCAGGCGATTTTCTGTTTCTTCTCGCACTACCTGGAATGTGTCATAGAAAAATTGATTGCCACTAACTACCCGTAAATTCATATCCAGCACCACTAAAGATTGGCGCACTGTATCTACTATTGCTTCTGCATAATCACGGGATGCTCTCAACTGTTCCGCAGTCCGTTTGATGGCATCAATATCCACCAAAATTACTACAGCACCATCAATTTTATTATCTATTGTCCGATAGGGTCTAATCCGTAAATCATACCAACGACCATCTTGATCCTGCACTTCCAAACTTTTCAAATTCAGGGTACTAATTACCTCTAAAATTTGTGCTTCTAAATCAGAAATATTTAATTTATGTTTAATATCACTTAATGGTCGTCCCACATCTGAAGGAATTAAGTTAAATACTGCTCCGGCTGCGGGAGTAAAGCGGCGAATCTGTAAATCACCTCCTAACATGAGAATGGCAATCTGAATACTACTGAGCAGATTTTGTAAATCATTACTCACCTGATTTGATTCTACATTGCGCCGTTGCAATTCATCATTAATAGTATTCAATTCTTCATTAGTCGCCTGAATTTCTTCCTTAGCTGTTTCTAATTCTTCATTGGTACTTTGCAACTCTTCATTACTAGAGAGAATTTCCTCATTAGCTGCTCGCAAATCTTGATTACTGGCTTGTTGTTCCTCAATAATTGATTGCAAATAATCTTTAGTAGATTTTAATTCCTGTTGCAGAATAAAAATTTCCTGCTCATAACTATTTGCTTGCTGCGGCTCAGATTGAATATTACTACTTATTGGCGATATAGAGCTAACTGGAGTGGGTGTATCCTCAAATAAAATTAAAAAGAATTCTTCGTCTGATCCAGCAGATTGAAAGGGAACAACATTAATTTTCACCAGCCTAAGTTGATTTTCTGCCTTAACTTGTATCCCTTCCTGTGTAACTGGCATTTTTTGTTTTTTAGCCTGATGAATACTGCTACGTAAATCTAGCCGCAATTCTTCTCTGGCCATTTTTAGTAAATTAAAACTGGGTTTACCCGGTGCTGGTTGTAAATAGGGACTCGTCTGTCCTCGAAATTGCAAAATATCAAAATCATCGTTGATAATTACACCCACCGGTGAGAATTGATTTAACACAATTCTATCTGCTTCTTTTTGGATTTCCACATCATTTCCAAAACCTTCATTTTCTATCATTTGTAATTTAGCGGTTTCTACTGGATAGTTACGAGCCATTAAATCAATAGCTAATCGGGTAGCTGCAATTTTGCGAGCATAAATCTTGTACTTTTTATCTACCACAGTAAACAAATCCGTAAATTCGCCCACTGTTTCCGAAGTTCCTAACATCAAAAAACCTGTAGGTTTAAGACCATAATGAAAAATTGGCACGACTTTTTTCTGTACAGCAGCACCCAAATAAATCAGCACATTCCGACAAGTGATTAAATCCAGTCGGGAAAATGGCGGATCATTAATTAAGTTTTGTCTAGCAAAAACACACAGTTCTCTCACTGCTTTATTAATTTGATAGCCACCTTCTACCTGTACAAAAAAACGTTGTAATCTTTCTGGGGAAATATTCCCTACCTGGTTAGGTTTATAAATGCCGGCTCTGGCTTTTTCTATGGCTACTTCATTAATATCGGTCGCAAAAATTTGAATAGGGATATTAATTCCCTTGTTTGTTAAAAATTCTAGTAAGCAA
The DNA here is from genome assembly GCF_014696235.1 of Sphaerospermopsis sp. FACHB-1194. NCBI lineage: Bacteria > Bacillati > Cyanobacteriota > Cyanophyceae > Nostocales > Aphanizomenonaceae > Sphaerospermopsis > Sphaerospermopsis sp. FACHB-1194. Next base: position 16,073 of record NZ_JACJPU010000013.1, read on the forward strand.
ATTGCAATAGAATAGGCTTCTTCACCTGTTGAACATCCAGCTACCCAAATCCTAATAGGATCATCGGTTTTGCGCTTGTTAATAATAGTGGGAAATATTTTAGTTTTTAAAGCTTCAAAAGCTTCTGCATCCCGAAAAAAACAGGTAACAGTAATTAAAACATCGTAATATAAGGCGGTAATTTCTGCCGGTTTATCCTGAAGATAATGCAGGTAATCTTCTAAATTATCCAGTCTATATAACATCATCCGGCGCTGAATCCGTCGCTTTAGGGTATTCTGCTTGTAATAGGAAAAGTCAACACCTGTCGCTGTCCTTAAAATCTGGAAAATCTTTAACAGTCCATCTTTTTCTTCTGGGACAACTTCAGTCTGTGTCACTGCTGTTGAGTGCTTGATATAGGGATGACTGCTAAGGTTGGCCAGTTTCTCAGCAATTTGTTGAGGAGTAAGGATAAAGTCTACATAACCTGAAGCTACCGCCGTATTCGGCATAGTGCTAACTTTTGCTGATTCCTCACACTGAGCAAAAGTAATACCACCTTCTGCCTTGATTCTTTCTAACCCCCTTGTTCCATCTCCATCACCCCCTGACAAGATAACTCCAATGGCTTTGTTTTTTAAATATTCTGCTAAGGAAAAAAAGAAACTATCCACTGTCATGGGTTGTTGATATGTTTTTTCACGGGGTTGAAGTTTTAATACCCCTTGATTAATGGTCATTGTCGCACCAGGGGGAATCACATAAATATGATTCGGTTCTACAGTCATTCCCTCTTGTACTTCAGTTACAGGTATTTGAGTTGTGCGGGACAGAATTTCTGTTAACATACTTTTTTGTTGGGGGTTCAAATGCTGAACTAGCACAAATCCCATACCCGTATCTGTGGGTAAATGACTCAATAATTGTGTAAATGCTTCTAATCCCCCCGCAGAAGCTCCAATACCGACAATTGGGAATAAATTGTTTTGTTTATCTTGCTCTTTTGGGGATTCTGTAGAGTTAGATTCTTTAGCTTGAGATTTTTTGCTATACCGATGAAAATTCATGTTATGCACCCAATTAAAACCGGGGTTATAATGTTTGTTTTTATGTTTGTTTTTAGCTTTTTTTAAGGGAAATTTAGTCAAACTCTTGATTCATTTCTATTTTCTTTGAAAATGTGTCAATATTACATATATTTCTATTATAGGCTTTTAGTGAGAAATTCTATAATTTCTCGACGTTGACAAGATAATCAGCAATAGGGAATAACCCATAGGGAATAATAAATATACAAAAATAATTCCTAACAAAATAATAGGAAATAATATAGATTTTGGCTGATAAGCTGTTACACAGCTAAATTGTATAATCCTAATATTCTGAACTCTTATTTAACAGGCAAGATGCCTGTTCCACTTATACAAATTAAATGCACAACAGCTTATTTAACTAACTTTAATCTAAAAATACACTTTTTCCCCAATCCCCAATCCCCAGTCCCTATTCTTTAGCTAGTTTAGCTTTTGCCTGTTGCCAGAGTGCATCCAATTCTGCTAAACTATAATCTGTTAAAGGACGATCTATGACATCTTCCATTTTTTGCAATCTTTGAATAAATCGTAAACTTGTACCTTGTAAACCTGCACTCGGATCAAGTTTATGCCATCTGGCTAATTGAATAATTGCGAATAATAAATCACCTAATTCTGATTCTTGTCTTTCCGGGGTTTCCTCAGCTAATGCTTGTTGAAATTCCCCTAATTCTTCGTGAAATTTATCCCAAACTTCCTCGATATTGTTCCACTCAAACCCTACAGCAGCAGCTTTTTCAGAAATTTTCATGGCTGCATTTAATGGGGGAAGACTGCGACGATAACGATCTAATTTATCACTCAATTTTTGCTTTTCTAAGGTTTCTCCTTTTTCCGCAGCTTTGATAGTTTCCCAATTTTGACGTACTTCTTCTACATTTTCTACTGTGACATCACCAAATACATGAGGATGACGACGAATTAATTTTTGAGAAATACCTTCGGCAATTTCTTTTAAAGTAAAATCACCATGTTCACTAGCTATTTGTGCTTGTAAAATTACCTGTAATAATAAATCTCCTAATTCTTCGGCGATCGCCTTTTTATCACCTGTTTGAATCGCGTCTACCACCTCATAAGCTTCTTCAATGATATACGGTGTCAGGCTTTCCGGCGTTTGTGCTAAGTCCCAAGGACATCCACCATCAGGCGATCGCAATTTTGCCACTATATCAATTAATTCTTGTAACGCTGCTAAAGTTTGATTGTGATTTTCTGCCATAATAAGTTAGAATTTTGTGCTTTTTGTGTATTCTGCGGGTAAGTATTCATCTATTAGTAATCAGCTTAAACCCTCCTGACTCCTGCCTCCTGCCTTCGTTAAGACTTAGTGCGGCTTTTGTTAGTTCTGGGTTGAGAACTACGTTTACCACGACTATTAACTTTACGCTTCTTTATTTTGCCACTGGGTAGCAATCCCTGTACACCTTGTTTTTGAAACCTTTTATAAGCTGAACCCGTCCAATCACTCAGAGAATGACTCATAGCACCAAGTTCACACCCCAAAAACAAAGCGAAAAATTCTCCATAATATATTGATATAGTCCGTCCCACACTTTTCCAAACTTCCCCCCAATTCAAAGCCACATTACCCAATTTAGCGAAAATCACCAAAACCAAAATCGCTACAACTGCTAAAAATGTGGTTAGATACACCACCCGCAAAGTAGTACCAATAATTGGACCGTGGGATAAAAAAGACCGATGACGCAGACTTTTTTGATAAGGTAGCCATATCCAACGCAAAAACCCCCAGCGTTGAAACTGACGAGAATAAATATCCAAGTCAGGACCAAACATCAAACCACCAAACATAAACCCACCAGCAACCAACAACGTCACACTACTGCTGCGAGTGGAAATTAAAGTGATACCTGCTACCACAGGTACAGACCAAATAGTAATGCGATCGTGTGTTTGTCCAGAAGGCATATTTTAAAAGTCAAAAGTCAAAAGTCAAAAGTCAAACTTCAGTATACCCAGATCCCTATACCCAGATCCCCGACTTCTGATCTTCATTGATAGTCTCTGGAGAAGATCAGTAGGGGTAATTCATGAATTACCCCCACGCAAGAATCAGGTTTTGAGTTGAATCTTGCCTAAGTCCTATTCCCCAAAAAAAATTTTTTCCCAACCCCTTGCAAAATTTAAAAAGCCTGTGCTATATTAATTAAGTCAGGAAAACACGGGCGGTTAGCTCAGTTGGTAGAGCGCCTGCCTTACAAGCAGGATGTCATCAGTTCGAGTCTGGTACTGCCCACTTCTTTATAAATGCTACTCTATGAGGTTTTTAGACCTTATAGAGTTTTGTTTTTACTATTGATTACTCGTTATACTTTAATTGGCTATGCCAATAGACCTCTCCAAAATAGAATGTATTAATTTGTCATAAGTTGTAGGGGCGAAGCTTATGGGCGATAATTTAACGGAAAAATCAGACATCTAGATATCCCATAAACTTCGACCTGCCCCCATAAATAGGTTCCATAATTTTTTTTTCTGGAGATGTCTAATATTCACAATCATCATCTGCTTTGAATAGATAATACAAATTTTCAAACATCCTCTAAGATTATCCACCCATGATCAAGACTATAATTTGTGAATTATTGGCAGATGAGTTGGCAGCGTTGCTGGGGCTAAAGAATAAGCTGTTGTGCATTTAATTTGTATAAGTGGAACAGGCATCTTGCCTGTTAAACAAGAGTTCAGAATATTAGGATTATACAATTTAGCTGTGTAACAGCTTATCTGAAAAAACAGAAGCAGAAAAAATAAATTATCCTATCTTGTCCCTTGTGGGATGGGCATCCTGACCGTCCGTAAACTGCTATATTATATGATAATATCTTAATTTTAACGATTCAAGAAAATGGATTTTATTAACACATTGGGATTAGCAGCAGGGACATTAACCACTATTGCGTTTTTACCGCAAATGTTCCAAACCTGGAAAACAAAATCAGCTAAGGATGTTTCTTTTGTGATGCTGATTACTTTTATGACTGGGTTGTTTTTGTGGTTGGTTTATGGGATGATTCTGGGTGCTGTACCGATTATTATGGCTAATGGGATAACTTTATTTTTAAATCTTATTATTCTCTGGTTGAAAATTAAATATAGATAGTATTTGTTCTGTAAGGGTTTAGTTTTGATAAACCCTTGCACTCGTTGAAGATGTAATTTGAAGATGTAATTTGAAGATGTAATTTGAAGATGTATTTTCAGGAAGATTTAACGCAGATGAACGCAGATAAACGCAGATGAAATATTAATTTTGCAGATTGCCGCTGAATCTACTATTTTTTGCTAATTTGGTTTATAATTATATATAGATTACTTTTTATAAAGACCTGTGACATCATCTGTATTTGACTCGGAAAAGCTTTTATTTACCCCAGCAACCCCTAAAAATGACGCTATTCCTTTAATTTTCGCTTTCCCCAATGAGTACACTGTGGGTATAACCAGTCTTGGTTATCAGGTGGTTTGGGCAACTTTAGCGATGCGTGATGATTTACAGGTGAGTCGTTTATTTACTGATATTCAAGAACAACTTCCTAGACATCCAGAAATTTTGGGTTTTTCTATGTCTTGGGAATTAGATTATGTGAATATTTTTAATCTTTTGGAATCTTTAAATATTCCTCTGCGTGCAAGCAATAGAACCGAAAATCATCCTCTCGTTTTTGGTGGTGGTCCGGTTTTGACTGCTAACCCTGAACCTTTTGCCGATTTTTTTGATGTGGTTTTGTTGGGTGATGGGGAAATTTTATTAAGTAGTTTTATTGATGCTTATCAAGAAGTTAGAAACGCAACACGGAAAGTTAAATTAAACAGGTTAGCGCAAGTTCCGGGAATTTATATTCCTAGTTTATATGATGTTGAATATGCTAGTGATGATGGAGAAATAAAATCTATTCATCCTCTTGATAGTCATATTCCCACAGTTATTCAAAAGCAAACTTATCGAGGAAATACTCTTTCTGCTTCTACTGTTGTTACTGAAAAAGCAGCTTGGGAAAATATTTTTATGGTGGAAGTGGTGCGGAGTTGTCCTGAAATGTGCCGCTTTTGTTTAGCGAGTTATTTAACTTTACCTTTTAGAACTGCGAGTTTAGAAAAATCTTTAATTCCTGCTATTGAACAAGGTTTAAAAGTTACTAACCGTCTGGGTTTGTTGGGTGCTTCAGTGACACAACATCCTGAATTTTCTGAGTTATTAGATTATATAAGTCAACCAAAATATGATGATGTGCGTTTGAGTGTTGCTTCAGTAAGAACGAATACGGTTACAGAAAAGTTAGCTGCAACTTTAGCAAAACGTGATACTCGTTCTTTGACTATTGCTGTAGAAAGTGGTTCGGAAAATTTACGTCAAATTATTAATAAAAAATTAGATAATGAGGAAATTATTCAAGCTGCTGTCAATGCGAAAGCTGGGGGTTTATCTAGTTTAAAATTATATGGGATGGTGGGTATTCCGGGGGAAGAATCGGAAGATTTAGATGCTACGGTAGCAATGATGAAAGCTGTTAAAAAAGCTGCTTTTGGTTTGCGGTTAACTCTAGGGTGTAGCACTTTTGTACCTAAGTCACACACTCCTTTTCAGTGGTTTGGGGTAAATAAACAATCTGAAAAACGGTTACAATTTTTACAAAAACAGCTAAAACCCCAAGGTATAGATTTTCGTCCAGAAAGTTATAATTGGTCAATTATACAAACTTTGTTATCGAGAGGCGATCGCAGACTTTCCCATCTGTTAGAATTAACTCGTGGTTTTGGTGATTCTTTGGGAAGTTATAAACGTGCTTTTAAAGAGTTAAAAGGGAAAATTCCCGATTTAGATTTTTACGTTTATAGTCATTGGTCAACAGAGAAAATTTTACCTTGGAATCACTTGCAAGGACCTTTACCACAGTCTACACTAATAAAACATTTACATGAAGCAACGAGTCATTTTCGTTCTGCTTCCCCAGTTAAATAAAGACTGAAAATTACACATTGAAAAAAATGCAAAATACATCAGAATTTTATTGTGCTTATTGTGGTGAAGAAAACACAACTTTTATTGATATTAGTGCAGGAATGCTGCAAAATTATGTAGAAGATTGTCAAGTTTGTTGTCGTCCCAATATTTTGTATATCAGAATTGATGAAGATACACTGGATATTGAAATAGACACCGAATATGAAGGTTAATTAGGGTTTGCTGAGAAAGTCTTTCCGTGAGGGCATAGGAGTCAGGAGTCAGGAGTCAGGAGTCAGGAGGAGATTTGAAAATTTCTTTGCCATCTCTTGAAATCCCAAAAAATGCACACTTTTTCCGGTATACCCTTCAAAACCCTTGCACTAATTTCTGTGTTTATCAGCCTCTAACCTTTGATATATCAAGGTTTTAGGTTTATTCAGCAAACCCTAATTAAAGGTTAAAGTGAAGGTTTTTCGTTTCATGCTGTACTTTACTCATTCTTCTATTATTAACGCACCTGTCGAAGTAGTTTGGAAATTCCATGAAAGACAAGATATTTTACAGCTACTTACCCCACCTTGGCAACCTGTACAGGTATTGCGTCGAGAAGGGGGACTTGATGAGGGTGCAATAACTGAGTTTAAATTATTTATTGGACTTTTACCTTTAACTTGGTTAGCGCGTCATACAGATTTTGAACAATATCGGTTGTTTACTGATGTACAAATATCGGGACCTTTTGAGTCTTGGGTGCATCGTCATGAGTTTACAGCAGAAGATGGAAAGACTAGATTAACTGATAATATTTCTTATTCTATGCCTGGTGGTGATGGAGTGGAATTTGTCAGTGGTTGGTTAATTCAATTGCAGTTAGAAGCGATGTTTCGTTATCGGCATTTTATTACGAAACGGGAATGTGAGTCACAATAGCTGCTAATCAATTATCCAGATTTAGGGATAGTTGTGTTAATTTTTATAGCAATTTGTAAAACTTTGTATCAACTTTTGGCTCTGGAGAAGTAACTGAACTTTAAAAAGCTTAATATCTATATCTTCAGCTTTTTTCATAAGTTGGGGATATATCTATTTCCTATTTTACAGTTATTACAAATCAAATCTAGTTGCTATATAATGAATGCACATTAAATAAAAGAAGATAACAAGGAACAACTTCATGCCCTATACCAACGAAGAAGGCGGTCTTCTCAATAATTTTGCCCAAGAACCCAAGGTTTATCAAGCAGAACCACCTACGGATGGACAAAAGCGCAATTATATTATTTTAGGAATTGCTGCTGCTCTTTTGGTAGGTGGTTTAATTTTTGTCGCCTTTACCGTGTCCAATGTCAACTAAAAACAAAAGCAAAATAATTTAATAAAATTTAATGTTTTCAGATTTTCAGGTTTCCATCTCAGGAGTAACCTGATTTTTTTTATTTTTTGCTAAGATCAAAGAGAAGTTAAGTATAAATATATACGTCTATTGTGATTAAACCTGGAAAACTTGATTCATCCTGAAAAAAATACATTTACCTGAAATCAGAATTAAGGAGATTTTTCAATCAGTTATGTATATTGTATTTAGGCTGTTGTAGCCACTATGAGCGTGAATGAAACTTTAACTACAGATATTTTTACCTTGAATCGGCAAGTATATCAACGCCTAAAATTTGCTCTGAGTATAGGTTTGCGACGACAAATATTTTTTGCCGTATGTGATGACTTACACTTGAGAAATCAAGTAGCTACTCGGTTGCATTCTACCTTGGCTTATCCAGTCGGGCAAGTGTTATATCACCCAGTAGAGACAGAGGGAATTAGCACTCCAGCTTATCCACGATTAGTCACATTGCGACTTAATTTAAATGATCCCAATCCCATAGCGCAGATAAATCAATGGTTAGCTAATTATCCCCCTCCTGTGGTTGGGGAATCAAAAGACAGTCCTGGCCGTCCTTTACCAATACCAGCATTTCAGATTGTAGGTGTGGAACTGCTGACGAAACAATCAGTAGCGGTACAGCGTTTGTTTCTGCACTATCTTCGATTAAGTGAACAGTATTTTGCTAACCAAGAAACCAGTTCATTTTTAGAATCTAGTTTATTGTTTTGGGTTCCTCGTCCTTGGTTGTATGCTATTCAGCAATCAGCACCGAAATTTTGGCAATGTCGAACTGGTGTATTTATATTTACTGGAGAACCAACACCAACGTTAGAAAATCGCAGTTATCCAGAAAATTTCTCTAGTTTGCGAAGTGTTGATTTAGGCAATCTAGAAAAATCAGTTGTTGATAAATCAATCACCTCACAAGAGGAGATTAACAAGGCTATTGAAGAATTTAATTTTACTGAAGATGATGATTTTTTTGAAGATACTTCTGTAAGTATAGAATATGAATCACAGCCATCATCGACAACATCTACCAAGGAAGATATTATACCTGAGCTTTCATCTTTCTTGCATATTAGTGGTGAATTGATTTCACTATTCAAAGAATCACTAAATCCGAATCTTGCTGAAGATGTAGAGGAAAACTTACAACCAAAACAACTACTTTGGGAAATTGAAAAATTAAAAATTCAGCAAGCTTCTGGGGAAGAACTCGCAGTAGCTTATCACAAATTAGGAACGTTATATCGGTTACGTATTGAACAGGGACAGTCAAGTTTAGAAAACTTGATGGTAGCTATTATTGCCTATCAGGAAGCTGTTAGCTATGATGATACTTCACCCCAACTTCCAGATACTTTAAATGATTTGGGAACACTATATTGGATGTTGCACCGCACACCAGGAAGTAGTGAAGAAGCAAAAACTTATATCCAGCAGGGAATAGAATTTTATCAGTTAGCCATCAAACTGATTACACCTGATAGTCAACCGGAAATTTATGCCCGTGTACAAAATAATTTAGCCACAGCTTATGGTGATTTAACAAGGTTTTCTAACCCGGTGGAAAATTGGCAGGAAGCAGTTAAAGCTTACAATGAAGCACTGCGCTACCGCACCGAAGAAATTGATCCTTTAAAATATGCTGCTTGCCAAAATAACTTGGGGACTGCATACTGGCATTTAGGACAATATAGTGATCCTGTGGAACATCTCAAAAAAGCGATCGCAGCTTATAATTTCGCACTTGCTCACTATCAACCTGAAGATGAACCAATTAAATATGGTATGATTCAAAATAACATCGGTACTGCTTATTGGAATTTATCTCAATATGAAACACCATTGGAAAATTTACAATTAGCAGTTGATTTTTACCGGGAAGCTTTGAAATATCGGACACCAAATAATATTCCTGCTGCTTGTGCTGCTACCAAGAATAATCTGGCTACTGCTTATTGGCATATAGCAAATTTACCACAAGTAACTAAGGACATTCGCCAAAATTTCCTACAATTGTGCATCAAGACTTATGAAGAAACTCTCACACTGGCTAATTCTCTAAATCAGATTAATTTCAGTTTTGATGTTTTGGCAACACAGAATAACTTGGCTTTAGCCCATTATCAATTAGTTACAGATCCATCTTTCAAGGGTGATAAAAAAATTATTTCTCAGCATTTAGAAGCATCTTTAGATAATCATGTACAAGCTTTGGGCAGATTGGTAAAAAACACAGAAGGTTATCACACAACTTTCAACCATATAGTCAAAATAATTCGCACTTTTCATAATGAGTTAGGTATCCAAGGTCAAAATTTGGCTTTATCTAAAGTTCCCGGTAATTTGATTCCAGATATTTTACCTAAGTTATAGGTGATTGGTGATTGGTGATTGGTGATTGGTGATTGGTGATTGGTGATTGGTGATTGGTGATTGGTGATTGGTGATTGGTGATTGGGAATAATATTACCCATTACCCATTACCCATTACCCATTACCCATTACCCATTACCCATTACCCATTACCAAACCTCACAGATATGATCACTATTTCAACGGACTTGATATAAAATAGTCTTTTATACTCTGTTCCCTATTCCCTCATTAATTACTAACCCAGACTTATGAGAGAGACTTTTCTAGAGGTTCGCAATCTACAAGTTGAATTTTCCGGTGATGGTAGTCAGATTAAAGCTGTGGATGATATCAGCTTTAATTTACGTCGTGGTGAGACTCTAGGAATAGTGGGAGAGTCTGGAAGTGGTAAATCGGTGACAGCACTGGCAATTATGGGTTTGTTGCAATATCCCGGTAAGGTGAGTGGGGGAGAGATTTTGTTTCGTCCCCAGGAAAATGCTAAACCTCTGGATTTATTAGCTTTACCTGCTGAAGAAATGCAGCTTTACCGGGGTGGAGATATGGCGATGATTTTCCAAGAACCCATGAGTTCTTTAAACCCAGTTTATAACATTGGTTTTCAGCTAACAGAAGCAATTATGCGACATCAAAAAGTTAGTATAACTGAAGCCAAAAGAATTGCGATCGCAGGTTTACAAGAAGTTAAACTTTTACCTAGTGATGAGAAAATACAACAGCAATATCTTGATAATTGGCATTTAACTCACCCAAAAACACCTCTACACAGTGATTTTCAGTTAGTGCAATTAGTGAAGGAACATAAAGCAGCAATGTTAGAACGTTTCCCTCATGAACTTTCTGGAGGTCAGTTACAAAGGGTAATGATTGCAATGGCAATTTCTTGTAATCCATCACTGTTAATTGCTGATGAACCGACTACAGCTTTAGATGTAACTGTACAAGCAACAATTATTGATTTGATGCGAGAATTACAACAAAGCCGCGACATGGGGATGATTTTTATTAGTCATGATTTGGGCTTAATTTCTGAAATTGCTGATCAAGTTGCAGTAATGTATAAAGGTAAAATTGTTGAATATGGTTCAGCCTCACAAATATTTACTTATCCTCAACATCCATATACTAAAGGTTTAGTCGCTTGTCGTCCGACTCTTAACCGTCGTCCTCAAAAATTGTTGACTGTTTCTGATTACATGATTGTTGAGGAAAATGCCAACGGTCAAGTTATAATTCAAGCCAAAGAGCCAGCACAACCACCAGAAGTTACTAAAGAAGAAATTAACACAAGATTAGAAAATCTCATCACACAAAAACCACTTTTACAAATTGATAATCTGAAAGTTGGGTTTCCGATTCGGGGAGTTTTTGGAGGCACAAAACGTTATCATTTAGCGGTAAATGGCGTTTCCTTTGCAGTTTATCCAGGAGAAACTTTGGGATTGGTAGGAGAATCAGGTTGTGGTAAAACTACTTTAGGTAGAACCTTATTAAGATTGATTCAACCAATGGCTGGTAAAATTATTTTTGATGGGCAAAATATCACTTATCTCCAAGGAGAAAGGCTACAGAAATTAAGACGTAAAATGCAAATAGTGTTTCAAAATCCCTTTAGTTCTCTTGACCCAAGAATGAAAATTGGGGAAGCGATTATGGAACCTTTATTAATTCATTCTGTGGGAGAAACCAAACAACAAAGAAAAGCAAGAGCAGCAGAACTTTTAGAAAGAGTGGGATTAAGTGCTGATGATATGAAACGCTACCCCCATCAATTTTCTGGTGGTCAACGTCAACGCATTTGTATTGCTCGTTCTTTAGCTTTAAATCCCAAGTTTATTATTTGCGATGAATCAGTTTCCGCTTTGGATGTTTCCGTACAAGCGCAAGTTTTGAACTTGTTAAAAGAACTGCAACAAGAATTTCAATTGACTTATATTTTTATTTCCCATGATTTAAGTGTGGTCAAATTTATGAGCGATCGCATTTTAGTCATGAATCAAGGTAAAATAGTTGAATCAGGTACAGCAGAAAGTATTTATCGTCAACCAAAAGAAGAATATACACAAAAATTAATTGCTGCTATCCCTACAGGTAGTCCTGAACGCATGAAAAACCGCGATTTAAATTAAAGAACGTCGGGGGAAATGGGGAGGTATCAAGTCAAAAGTCAAAAGTCAAAAGTCAAAAGTCAAAATTAATAACTCCCGTTCCCAATCACCAATCACCAATCACCAATCACCAATCACCAATCACCGTCTGCAATTTAGCTAATAGCAAAAAAATCTGTATACCTTGATACAAAAACAAATAAAATTTAGAGTTAAAATGGCCAAAATAGGTCAAATAGTGATTGAACCTACAAAAAATTGACAAACTACATACTTAACAAAATACCTAACACAGTGTTTCCAGCCTCGGTTTTGCGCCTAGACAACGGTTTGACATTTATTCATCAGGAGATACCCGCTACCCCTGTAGTAGTGGCAGATGTTTGGGTGCGTGCGGGAGCAAACTTAGAACCAGAACCGTGGTTTGGCATGGCGCACTTTTTGGAACACATGATATTTAAAGGTACAGCCACCTTAGCACCAGGGGAATTTGATTATAACATTGAAAAAATGGGTGGTGTAAGTAATGCAGCAACGAGCCATGATTATGCACATTACTACCTAGCTACAGCTACCCCTTACCTAGCAGACACCTTACCCCAATTAGGCGAACTATTGCTAAATGCAGCAATTTCCGCAGATGAATTTATTCGGGAACGAGATGTAGTATTAGAAGAAATCCGTGCTTGTGCAGATGATCCTGATGCCATAGGATTTGAAGCACTACTGAAAAACGTCTATCAAAACCACCCTTATGGACGTTCTATATTAGGTACTGAGCATGATTTAATGCAGCATTCACCAGAAGCGATGCGGTGTTTTCATCGTTCCCACTACCAACCAGAAAACATGACAGTAGTAGTTGTAGGGGGAGTGGAACAGGAAAGAGCTTGGGAAATTGTCAATAGAACATTTACAGAATTTAGTGATGACGCAAATTTTCCTGTATCTGAGAAAATAGCACCACCAATAATTACAGGCATTCAAAAACAGGAGTTAATATTACCACGCCTAGAGCAAGCGCGGTTAATTATGGCTTGGGTAGCACCAGGAGTAGAACAACTCAAAGATGCAAATGGTTTAGATTTGCTATCAGTATTATTAGCACAAGGAAGAACTTCCCGGTTAGTGCATGACTTACGAGAAGATAAACAACTGGTACAAGCAATTTGCAGTAATTTTTCCCTACAACAAGAGTCAAGTTTATTGACAATTACCGCTTGGTTAGAACCAGAATATCTGGATAGAGTAGAGAATTTAATTCAGGAGCATTTACACCATTTGCAAACAACAGGTATTAGCGAGCAAGAACTGAAGCGCACGCAAATATCACTTTGTAATGATTATGCCTTTGCAACGGAAACACCAAATCAGTTAACATCTCTTTATGGTTACTATAATACAATAGCCCAAGCTGAACTAGCCGTTACCTACCCACAGCAAATTCAGTCCTTTGATACTCAAGAACTGCAAAAATTAGCACAAAATTATCTTTCACCGCAAAATTACGCAGTTACTATTCTCAAGCCATATTAGTGACTGGGCATGGGGCATTGGGCATTGGGCATTGGGTTATTCATCTTCCCATGCTTCCCCTGCTTCCCCTGCTTCCCCTACCTCCTGCTTCCTGCCTTCTGCCTCCTGCCTCCTGCCTCCTGCCTCCTTCCATCATTAACCTGTTAAAAGCAAGAATGCAAAATATAAATAATTCTCAGACTTCTATCTATCGCACCGTATTACCAAATGGCATTGTTTTATTGGTAGCAGAAAACCCAGCAGCGGATATTATTGCGGGGAGAATTTTTGTCCGTGCTGGTAGCTGTTATGAAAAAGTAGAAACAGCAGGTTTAGCACATTTGTTATCAGCAGTGATGACAAAAGGTTGTGATGGTTTATCTAGCTTAGAAATTGCTGAAAAAGTCGAGTCTGTGGGTGCGAGTTTAAGTATAGATGCAGGTACTGATTATTTTTTGCTGTCGTTGAAAACAGTAACTGCTGATTTTGCAGAAATTTTAGCATTGTCTGGTTTGTTATTGCGATCGCCCACATTTCCCAAAAATCAAATCGAACTAGAAAAACGGTTAGCACTACAAGACATTCGCTCCCAAAAAGAGCAACCTTTTAACCTCGCTTTTGAACAAATGCGACAAGCAATGTACCAAGAACACCCTTATTCTCGGTCGGTTTTAGGTACAGAAACCACTCTTAGTAGTATCAATAGTTCAGACTTAGCAGAATTTCACCAAGTTCATTTTCGTCCAGATAACATAGTAATTAGCATTGCTGGACGCATTACACCAGAAGCAGCACAAGAATTAGTCACAAAAGTTTTTGGTGATTGGCAACCACCAGAGCAACCACGGCATATACTAGATTTACCCGCTATTTCTGTTACACCAAAATCTTGTCTCAAACCTTTAAATACACAACAGTCAATTGTGATGTTGGGTTATATGGGTCCATCAGTCAGCGCCCCTGGATACCCCGCTCTCAAATTGTTAGCTACATACCTGGGAAATGGGCTTTCTAGCCGCTTATTTGTGGAATTACGAGAAAAAAGAGGTTTAGCCTATGAAGTCTCTGCTATTTACTCTACACGCCTGTTTCCCGCCTCATTTATAGTGTATATGGGGACAGCACCAGAAAATACCAGTATAGCTCTCGCAGGATTGCGCCAAGAAGTAGAAAGACTGTGTAATACAGAACTATCTGCGGAGGAACTACAAACAGCTAAAAATAAAATCTTGGGACAGTATGCCCTCGGTAAACAAACTAACGGACAAATTGCTCAAATATACGGTTGGTATGAAATTCTAGGTTTAGGAATAGAATTTGACCATGAATTTCCTGAACTCATCAACAAAGTCAGTCCTAAGTTAGCAATGACAGCAGCTAATAGTTATTTACAGGAACCTTTTGTGTCTTTAGTTGGTCAAGAAGAAGCAATTAAATCAGTTATCAGTTAACAGTCATCAGTCAAAAACCTTACACTTTTCTGGGCGGACAGAAATGAAAAAATGTCTTTAATTCTCCTACTGACTCCTGACTCCTGCTATCAAAAACTGTAAGATGAGCATAAGAATATCCCAGGTAGATGATATGAAATATCACTTGATAAAGAGTATTTACCACTACTCAAGACAAAAACAGTCTTATTACTTACTTTTATTTTCCGTTACACCTTTACTGTTTGCCTCCTCTGCTAGAGTATCAATAGCAGCACCTGTAGAAATTGCCCAAGTCAGTACAGTAGGTAACATCAACCGCCCTACTTTGCAAATAGGTAGTCAAGGTGAACGAGTCTCAGAACTGCAAGCAGCACTGACACTGTTAGGCTTTTATACAGGTGCAGTAGATGGCGTTTATCAAGAAGGTACAGCTAGGGCTGTTTCTCGGTTTAAACAAGCAGCGGGCTTAAATCCAGATGGTATTGTAGATACTCTTACTTGGCAAAGACTTTTCCCTAATGTATCAACCGTTGCTGCCAATACCTTGCCATCTGTTGTCCCAACAACCACCAGTAATAATTTGAGTAATAATTTGAGAGTTCCTGCTCAACCCAATAGAAACACTAGGGTTAATAACGCCACAGTTGTACCAAAACCGAATCCTCCCAAACCAACGACAACTGCCCAAAATAAGCCTAACACCAGCTTTCAGCCGACTCCGCCCAATCAGCGAAATCCTAAGATTCAATATACTACAGCGGGATGGCCTATTTTGCGTTTAGGCAACACAGGCTCGGAAGTAACCAAATTACAAAGACTACTACAAACCTTGGGATTTTTCAAAGGTGGTATAGATGGAGACTTTGGTGCTGGAACTGAAGCAGCAGTCAAAGCTGCTCAAGTTCGTTATGGGTTACAACCAGATGGCGTGGTTGGTGCAGCTACTTGGGAAGCTTTCGTGCGGCGACTACCCAAGCAACGTTGAAAAAATTAAAAATTCACAATAGCTGCATTGAGTTTGAGGATATCAACTGTAGAATCAATCTAAAATCCAAAATCCAAAATCCAAAATCTAAAATCTAAAATCCAAAATTGGATGAAATGAAACACTTTTTATTAACTTGGCTGGGTACAGCGTTAGCATTATTGGTAACATCTCAAATTGTACCAGGTTTCATTATCAAGACTTTTGTAGCGGCCTTGGGTGCTGCTATTATCATCGGGTTGGTAAATGCCATCATTCGCCCAATTTTGAGTTTGTTAGCATTTCCCATTACCCTGATTACTTTTGGTTTATTTACCTTTGTCATTAATGCCTTAACTCTGTGGTTAGCAAGTGCTATCACTCCCGGTTCAGGTTTTGAAATTCAGGGTTTTATACCTGCTTTTCTCGGCTCTATTGTACTGGCAATTGTTTCCAGTATTATTAATTATGTACTGAGAGTAGTAGATTGAAGAAGGCAGAAGACATTTAGGTGACAGGCAGGTGACAGGTGACAGGTGACAGTAATACAAAGTCAGCAAAAAAGTTAATTTTTACTCTACACTCTACATCCTGCAACTGCTATAGTCACTGCTCCCACTTCCCCTGGTAAACGGAAAATTTGCTTGGGAACTAATAAACTCACTGCTGAAGTATTATGAGATGCTGCTAAAATAGCTGCTGCTTCTGCTACACTCGGTGTTCCTACTGTTTCTGTAATTATTTTCCCAGGGTTGGGAACACTGACACCAGCTAAGACTTCTGCGGTGAAGGTTTTGAGAGGTAAATTATGTATTCGGCAAAATTCTCTTACACCCAATTCTGAAGCTTTAATATCAATGCTGGCAATACCCGCAAGATCGGTATAAGCAAGCTGATATGTTTGAAAAGTTCTCTCAATTGCTATATCAATTAACTCGGAAGAAATTCCTTTTTGACAACCCATACCCACCCATAAGGAGTTTACTAGTTGTTGCACAGATGCGGTAATCATAAATAATCACCCGAACTTACAGCTATTTTCAGGTAAATGAACTACATCTTGATTCAGGTTTCGCGCAAAGGAAGAAAGAAATTAATTTAGAGTGTGGTCTAAATACATGAAAACTGCTGTAATATAAAAAATCTAAAAATTTAATTATTTATATAGAATCGTTCCAAAAGCTTATCAATAGGCAGAAAATCACACTCAAGACAGATTGATTTTCTGTTATTTTACATTGCGATACACAAAAAATGATAATTCCAATACTGTCGCC
Source organism: Sphaerospermopsis sp. FACHB-1194 (assembly GCF_014696235.1). Lineage (NCBI taxonomy): Bacteria > Bacillati > Cyanobacteriota > Cyanophyceae > Nostocales > Aphanizomenonaceae > Sphaerospermopsis > Sphaerospermopsis sp. FACHB-1194. Next base: position 33,187 of record NZ_JACJPU010000013.1, read on the forward strand.
AAAATAAAAATTGATATATTGTTTATGTCTAGCACAGTAGGAAACATCAAGGTATAGAGAAAACTAAGGTAAAAGGTAAATTAAGTCTTCAGGTTTACTTTTTTCTACCCTTGTAACTCAAGCTTTTGATCTTGGTGTTTCAACTTTTTGTTGCTCCGTTGTAGCAAACTCACATCAGTTACAGCGGAGTTTTGCTTAATAAGCTATCAGCACTCAGCAATAAAACCGGACTCAATATCACTCTTGCGCCCCTGCTTGCCTTAAAATATTCGCCATTGTGCGATAACTGTTAAATTCTGCAATCATTAAAGCTGTATAACCACCTTGGTTTTTTAAGTTGACATCCGCCCCATGATTAACTAACATTTGCACAGCTTGAGTATAACCTTCTGATGCAGCATACATTAACGCTGTTGCACCTGCTGAGTCCTGGAAATTCACATCAGCACCTTTTTCTATTAGCAGTTGGAATATCTCTGGATGGTTGCTAACTAAAGCTTTTACCACAGCAGTTTTCCCATCATCTGCTACAACATTGATGTTAGCACCATTGTCAAGTAATACTTTGACTGTTTGGGTGTGTCCTTGAGATACTGCTAAGGTGAGGGCAACTTCCCCAAAGTTCTTTTTATTGGCATCTGCTCCTGCACTCATTAAAGCTGCTACTATTTCGCTATATCCTTGGAATGCGGCTATCAGTAGGGGTGTATCTCCTAGATGATTTCTAATTTCTACATCTGCACCGTGTTGAAGTAAGATTTTTACTGTATCCTGGTATTCTTCTAGCACGGCAAAGTGTAAAGCTGTTTCTCCTTCTTTGTCTTGGTGATTAATTTCTGCACCTGCATCTAATAAAGCTACAACAATATTACTATGTCCTGCTGCGGCTGCGGCTATTAGTGCTGTACTGCTATCGGGGTTTTTGATGTTGGGATTAGCACCGTGTAATAACAGTGTTTGTACTATATCTAAAGTTCCCAAGTCTGCGGCCATTATTAAGGGTGTTTCACCTTCTGCATCTGGGGTGTTGACAAAATTACTTTTTTGTAGTATGGCTTTAACAATTGCTGTATAACCTTGTTTGATAACAAGTTTTAAGGCGCTATCATCGTCTTTGTCGGTAATACTAGCATCCGCACCAGCATTTAATAGAATTTGCACAATTTCCAGATGACCTTTTTGGGCTGCTGCCATTAAAGCGGTGCTACCATCTTCATTAACGGCATTTATATCCGCATCTTTAGATATTAAAAGCTTCACAATATCAACTTGATTATTGCTTGCAGCCAACATTAACGCTGTTAACCGGTATGTTTTTCTAGTTAAATTGATATTAGCGCCAAAATCTAGGAGCGATCGCACAATTTCTGTATAACCCAAATTAGCCGCAAACATTAATGCTGTAGTGCCGTTGCGATCGCACCCATCCACATTAGCACCAGTAGCTAATAGTTCACCAACCCGCTTGATATCGCCGCTTTTTGCCGCATTCAGCAGTAAATTATCATTTTTATCAATCATATAATAAATTCCGCCCTGGTGGAAATTGCTTGATTAAGCGTCAAAAATTAGTTTGTGCTTGTTGTCTGCACTTTAGCAAGAGAGAAAAAACAAAATAGTCATGAATCAATTTATGCTAAGTTTTATTAAGATTTAATAATTTGGATAACCAAGCGATGAGTTTAGAACTTGCTCCAGAGGTCAAATTTGGGTTAGAGTTTGTTCACCCAACAATAATGTGGATATTGTTAGCGTTGTCCCTGTATGCTGCTTACTCAGGTTTACAAGTCCAGCGTACCAGAAATGCTTCAGCAGAAGAAAGAAAAGAACTAATTAAAGCTAAATTTAATGATAAACACGAGAAAATAGGGGCGATCATCTTAGCCTTGATGGTAGCAGGTTCAATAGGTGGTATGGCTGTTACTTACATCAATAACGGTAAATTATTTGTCGGACCACACTTGTTAGCTGGTTTGGGAATGACTGGTTTGATCGCCTTTTCTGCGTCTTTGTCTCCCTTCATGCGAAAAGGGGCAAATTGGGCGCGGGCGACTCATATTTTGTTGAATTTTGGGATTTTAGGACTTTTTATTTGGCAAGCTGTTTCTGGGGTAGAAATTGTCCTGAAAATTCTCAGCAACGCATAGAAGGCAGGAGGCAGGAGGCAGGAGGCAGGGGAGGCAGGGGAGGCAGGGGAGGCAGGGGAGGCAGGGGAAGATGAATAAACCAATGCCCAATGCCCAATGCCCAATGCCCAATGCCCAATGCCCCATGACTAATGGCCAAAAAACTTTTTCTTGGGATGAAAAGGAATATTGAGAGAGTTATGAAAATCTTCTTGAACTTTATGAGTTAAACGACGAGAGACTTGACGGACAATTTGATGCAGTAGGCGATCGCCTGTAGACTGAATCAAAGCATGGGGTAAACGGTGAATAAATCTGGGAAAATGCAGATCAACAATCAACTCTAACTGCCATTCTACCCTAGTCATCCCCGGCAAACTTGCTACTAATTCCAAAGACGCATTATAGTCTACATCATAACCAGGGGCTTGGTAGTTAGGGATAGGAATTGTACGGATGTGGTATTTACGTTCCTGTGGTGCTAACAATTCCAAACCTATTTTTGGTTCTACCTCATAACCAAAAGCACCAAAGCGCCCAATGACCAAAGCATAACCATTTTTACCCAAAGGTTCAACCCTCATAGGTTCAGCGCAACGCACAAACCATGAAGAATGGGAATTGAGATATTCAGCAACCTGTTCTTGAGAAGCATACATTTCCATGCAGTCTTGATGACGGCTATGGAATTTACTAGGACCTGCATGAGTGTCTTTGGCTGGTGTTTCATCTGAGGTTACGCTTGAACCCACTGGTAAAACTGATTCAGTTATTTCCAAGGTTTGAAATTCCCAGTTGTTTGCTACCATAAATGCGTTTTCTGTATACTTAAAAAGTTTGTCTATACCATTGATTCCCAATCAGGGAGAGTTTGTTCACACAAAAATACAAATTTCATCAAAACATCAAAAAGTCTGTTATCACCTCCATAGAATCACTACAATTAAGAACGAAAACAGCACATATTAGTTTCTCAGGATAGCGTAAATCATGAAAGTATTTGTAGCAGGTGCAACAGGTGAAACCGGTCGCCGCATTGTACAAGAGTTAGTAGCCAGAAATATTCCCGTTCGTGCTTTGGTACGGGATCACCAAAAAGCTAAAGCTATCCTATCTCCTGAAGTTGAGTTAGTTGTGGGGGATGTGTTATCACCAGAAACCCTAACTGCTGCCATAGGTGATAGTACGGTAGTCCTGTGCGCTACTGGTGCAAGACCCAGTTTTGATCCTACAGGACCCTATCAAGTAGATTTTCAAGGTACGAAAAACTTAGTTGATGTAGCAAAAGCCAAGCAAATTGAGCATTTTATCCTGGTTTCTTCTTTGTGTGTTTCCCAGTTTTTTCATCCGCTAAACTTGTTTTGGTTAATTTTAGCCTGGAAAAAACAAGCTGAGGAATACATACAGAAAAGTGGACTCACTTATACAATTGTCAGACCTGGAGGGCTGAAAAACGAAGATAACACCGATGGGATAGTTATGCAAGGCGCTGATACTTTATTTGATGGTAGCATCCCCCGGCAAAAAGTGGCTCAGGTTTGTGTCGAGTCTTTGTTTGAAAATGCTGCACGTAATAAAATTGTCGAGATTGTCGCTAAACCTGAAGTTACCCCTAAAAGCTTCCAGGAATTATTTCAAGAAATCAGGTGACAGGTGACAGGTGACAGGTGACAGGTGACAGGTGACAGAAGATGTTTATTAGCAATGCCCAATGCCCAATGAATGACGAATAACTGATAAAAAATGACTATTAAATTCAAAGGTGTAGAAAAATTAATTGGTCCGATTGCATCACTTCTGGCTTTTGTGTATCTTTTTCAATGGTACATTTTTGGTGATTTGCAATCAAAAATAGATCCCATATTTGAGCGAAAAAATCCGCCTTTGGTGATGAAAGACGGAGATCCTTACATCCGTGCTTTGATGCGGACGATTTCTTTTAGTGAGTCTAACACTCCACGTCCTTATTCTGTGTTATATGGTGGTAAACAGGTGAATGATTTGAGTCGTCATCCACAGATATGCGTAACCATTGTCAATGGTCCAAATAAAGGAAATTGTTCTACTGCTGCGGGTAGATATCAAATTATTAATACTACTTGGTATGACATTGCACCCCGTTATCATCCTCATCCCCCAGGGTTGAGATTTTGGCATAGTTATAGTTTTGACGCTGAATATCAAGATGTAGTAGTTTATCGTTGGTTGAATGATTCTAAAGTTTGGGGAGTTGATATTTCTCAACAGTTACGTAATGGCAAATTAAATGATGTTTTACGGCGACTTTCTCCCACGTGGACAAGTTTAGGATATGGGATAGAAACTAATTCTAATACTCGTTTTTTGCCTCAAGTTTATCAAAAGGTTTTACAAGAAGAATTAGCACTGGCTAATAAACCAACAGTGAATAATCCTCAAGCATTACCAGCGCCACCATCATCAAATTCTTTGCCAGATTCACAACAAATTAGATGATGTTAGATTTTAAAATTGTATTAAAATTGTATTAAAATTGTAGTTTAGTTTTCTAACAAAAATTTTCCCAGATGATCCACAAAATTCTGTGTATTTTCTAAGTGAATATTATGTCCAGCTTTGGGAATGACTTGCAGTTGAGTTACTAATGAATTTCTGTAATACATTGCTGTATTAATATGGACAAATTTTTCATCATATTCACCTACTAATAAAAGTAAAGGAATTTGATTTGCTTCTAGTTTGTCCCACAAAGAAGGTTGGTATCCATTACCCATAAATTGCAAAGATTTGGCAAGTGCTAAAGGATTATTTTCTAACCTACTTTCTATCATTTTTTGATATACTGGATGATTTTTGATATTACCAAAAATTGGCTGATTATACCAATTGTGTAAAAAAACCTGAAATTCCGATTTATCAATCATCCTAATTAATTTTCGGGTAATTTGATAATCACCTTTAATCCTGGATAATCTTTCTGCATCTGTTGGTAAACCAGGAGAAGCAGATTCTAATACAACTTTGATAAATCTTTCTGGAAAATGTAAAGTGAGATATAATCCTAATCTTCCTCCCATTGAATAACCAACTAAAAAACATTGTGCTATTTTTAATTCATCTAATAAGTTGATGATAGCTTGGGCGGTATTTTCTATTTTATAACATTCATCACCGCATAAAACTTTTGTTTTACCATGTCCTGGCAAATCCAGGGTAAGATAAGAAAAATCATCACCTAATAGTTGAATTGCTTCATCAAATTCATAAATATTTCCCATAAACCCGTGTAAAAACAGAATTACTGGTTTAAGAGAGTTTTTATTAAAGGAATAGTGAAAATGATAGTTTTTATTCAAAGGGGTTATTTGTGGAGTTTGCATTGATTTTAAGTATGTCATTTCCCAGAAAGTTTACCATGATGACAAAGCTATTTAGGGGTTGCTGAGAAAGTCTTTCCGTGAGGGCATAGGAGTCAGGAGTCAGTAGGGGCAAACCCCCCGTGGTTGCCCTCTTGTGTCAGGAGGAGATTGGAAAATTTCTTTGCCATCTCTTGAAATACCAAAAAATGCACACTTTTTCCGGTATACCCTTCAAAACCCTTGCACTAATTTCTGTGTTTATCAGCCTCTAACCTTTGATATATCAAGGTTTTAGGTTTATTCAGCAAACCCTATTTAACTCTAGGTAAAAGCTGATTACTGATTACTGATTACTGATTACTGATAGCTGAATACTTACCTAATTTTTCACAACTTCTCGCCTTCTAGGTATGTCATAAATCATAAAATCATGCGCCATGATAGTATTAGGAAAAATCGCACGGGCTTCCTTCAACAAATCTTTTAACTCAATGGCATTACCGGGAGTATAACGAGGACTAAAATGAGTCATAATTAATTGATTCACCCTGGACAAATAAGCTGTTTGTGCTGCCATTGTGCTGGTAGAATGTAATCTTTGAAAAGCCATATCTGCATCTTGATGGGCAAAGGTAGCTTCATGAATTAATACATCTGCATCTTGGGCTAATTTGACAGCACCATCACAATAAACAGTATCTGTACAATAGGCAAATTTGCGGCCAATTTCCGTAGGTCCACATAATTCACTACCATTAATTACTCTTCCATCTTGCAGGGTTACAGTTTCACCGCGTTTGAGTTTTCCATAAATAGGACCAGAAGGAATTTGTAAAGCTTTGGCTTTGTCCACATCAAAGCGTCCGGTTCTGTCTTTTTCCTCTACACGATAACCAAAAGCTGTAATGCGGTGATGTAACAAACCACAGCTAACAATAAATTCATCATCTTCGTAAATTACCCCTGGTTGAACAGTATGTACTTTGATGGGGTAAGAAAAATGGGTGTGTGAGTAACGTGAGGCGCTTTGCAGATATTCATTTAACCCAGCAGGACCGTAGATATCAATTCTGTCTACATTTCCAGCTAAACCACAACTGGCTAAAAGTCCCATCAAGCCAAAAATATGATCTCCGTGGAGATGGGTGATAAAAATTCGGGAGAGTTGGCTAATTTTCAGATCACTCCGCAAAATTTGATGCTGTGTACCTTCACCACAGTCAAACAACCATAGTTCTGCCCGTTGTGGTAATCTCAGTGCCACACTGGAAACATTACGTGATCTTGTAGGTACACCGGAACTTGTTCCTAAAAATGTTATCTGCACAGCGTTTTCTAGCCTTCCTCTAACTCAAACTGAGGATTTATTTATAATAACTCACAAGATAACCAGGCCAAGATAACTCACAAATAGTTCCTTGAGGATACATGGGAAGGCGTTGAAATTTACCTTTAATTTGTCGGGCTAAATTTTTAAACTGTTTTGTTCCCTGACCTTCCCTCTTAAATGAGTTAACAGATGAGTTAACGCCTAAACCATCATCTACAACACTTAGTGTGTGCCAACCCATAGAAAAAGAACAATTAACTTTGAGACAGGTTGCTCCTGTAGCATATTTACCCACATTACACAAAGCTTCTTCTAAAAATCGGCAAATTCCTCGTTTGTCTTCAATAGTTAAACTGTGTTCGTCTATAGGTTCAAAATTACGAATTTTTAATTTGATGGTTCTAAAGCAAGGAAAATCTCGTTCTAAGGTGTGACTATAAACTTGATAGAGAATTTCGTGCAGGGGTTCTTGTAGATTGATAATTATACTGTTTCCTAAGTAAAGGTTTGTTTTTTGATGTGTGAGGCTTTCCTGTTGCCAAAATTCATAAATTCCCCTTAATTCTTGGTTTAAATTTTCTAGGTCTTTTTCTAACTCCGGTAGGATTTTCTTAATTGATAAATCTTGTAATTTCACCAATCTTAAAACCCTATTGAGAGTTTGTAGTGGTCCGTTATGGATGGTTTCAAATGCAACTTCAATCATCGCTTTTCTAGCTTTAATTCCCGATTTAACGATTTGGCTATAGTGATATATACCTGTGATAGCTATAGCATTTAAAGCTAAGACTATAATTGCGGAAAATTTTGGAATTAAGCAACCCCAAGTTAATAGTACATAACTGGCACTGACTAAGTTAGAGATGACAATACTAATCACTATAATATTTGTGACTGGATATGTGTTTAACATCCACATATTTTGCCATCCTGATTTCATTTTCATCCAAAATTTAGACTGCATAAGCTTTCAATATTAATTGACAATTGACAATTGACAATTGAAAATTGACAGAATTGAAATGGTTATTTGTTAGTATTCAGCTATCAGTAATCATTAATCAGTAATCATTAATCAATCAACCCTTCTGATCTCGCTTTATTTTCTGTTTGAATGCGGATATTTTTACCTTCCTCTGGGTAAACGTTTAAAGCATCTTGTAACTTACTCCAATAATGACGCACCATGCGTTCAGATACACACATTTCTTCAGCAATTGCTTTATCTTGTAATCCTTCTTGAAAAGCCAAATTTAGGACTTTTAACCATTCGGGTTTTACTTCTAATCCTGAGTAAATTCCTTTGATATCTTTTGTATGAGTTAATCCTTGTAATGCCCAATCTACTCTTGTTAACATTTCTTGGGTTGAAATGCTTTTATCAGCAATAGTAAAACCTCCTTTGTGACTATCAATATCCAAACGAATACGTACCAATGTCCTTGCATGGGCGCTTTGGACAACAATATTTAAGTGAGGATATTTTTGCATCAAAATTTTCAATAGTTGAATACCGTTATCAGGTCGCGCAGTCAGTCCTTTTTCTTCGGGAATTGAAAGATCCATAACTATCAAATCAGGCTGAAAACTGGTAAGTTGTTCAAGAGTATTATTGACATTAATTGCGGTTATAAATTCAGCACTAGGATAGTTTTTTTTGAGAATGTCAATTGTTCCACTTAAAACTGATTCATGATCATCAATTACCAAAATTTTCAGCAATTTATTTGCTGATAAAATTTGTTCCATCTTCAATACTGAATAATAATTAGCTTTTCCTAAATTGTATTTATGTTGGTTTATTTGCTATGAGGGATGTCACCCTTACCCCGGAGAATTTTACTGAATTAATATAATTATTTTGGTGAAAATATTTGCTAGAACACCGAGGGCGAAGCATTCTGATAGAATATGAATTGGTTTCAGCGATAGGTTATCACCCGAAGGCTTCGCCCCTGCAAGGTAAAAACAAATAAAACCTACCAACAAAAATACCAAGCTATCCTATGATTGCTACTATTGTAAAAGCATTGCCCAGACATTAAAAATTCTAGGCTATCACTGAGATAATTTAATTCCGGTAGATAGGAGTAAGACGTTAGGTTAGATAGATCAGAATAGGTGATTCTGACAGTTAATTTTTTGGTATTTTCTTTGAGTTGTAAACTGATATAAATTGCAATAGGTGTGAAATTTTCTCGCAAAGTTATTCTTAATAATTCTTCTAAAGCTCGTAGAATTATGAGACTACCTTCTACAGACTCACGTTGCCAATATGCTGGCATATCAATATGGAAATAGATATGAGTATTAGATAAGACCCAAGGTTCTAACAAGCATTGGATTGAGAGTGGTAAACTCTCTTGAATATACACTGGACACAGGCGATCGCTCAACTGAACTAAAGAGTGATGAAAATTATCAATTTTTTTGGTGTGTTCATAGCAATTCTGAATTAATAAATTTGGATGATCTATTTTTAATACATCTAAACTGCGACGAATGGTGAAAGTTTCTTGTAACAAACTGTCCCGAATTTTTTCTGCTTCCCCAAACAGTTTTATGGATTGTCTATAAGACCACCACTGTAATGCTTCTTGAATGCTTTGTTCATAGGTCATAAACTTGACAATTGTTATGCCTTGAGTGTCAGTAATATCAGTAATAGATATTGATACCAATTCATAATTGAAAATTCAGAAATGCAGATTATATGTAGGGTTTTTGGTTGTAATCTGTTGCCTAATTTTAGTGAATTGGTATGAGAAATTTGGATGAAATTAGGACTTACGCAAGATGTGACTGAAAACCTTATTCTTGCGTAGGGGTAATTCATGAATTACCCCTACTTTCGTTCCCTTTTTGGTAAGTCCTGGAAATATTACAATTCATCCTCTGTCAGATAGTTTTTTAGTCGTTGTTTTTTAGTCTTGTCTTAATTGTAACTATTTATAAGTCAGTAATTAGTCTTGCTTTTCTCAACATAAATTGTAATGCTGTTTCTTCTCTGGAAATAATGTCAGCTTTTACTTCCATTCCTGCTTGGATATGACATTGGCGAATAGTATTACCAAATTCAAGAGTTTCTGGTTGAATTGTTGCTTCAAAAAAACTCAAATTATTAGATGAGGCTATACCTTGATTTTTATTTTGGGTTGTAATGACATCTGGGGAAATGTTGTTGACCACACCGTTAAGTGTGCCATAATCAGGATATGGACAAGCATCTACACGCAATTGGACTTTTTGACCAACGGTAACTTTTTTAATTTCATTTTTAGGAATCATAGCTTTAATGACTAATGCAGCATAATTAGGAACAATTTCTGCAATAGATTCACTAGCACGCACTACTTGACCTGGGTTACGTAAATTTAGCTTGAGGATAATACCATTGCTAGTGGCAAAAATACTGCTTTTGCGAATCTGATTTTCCAGTTGTTCCAGTTCTTTTTGTGATTGATTAATTTGGGCTTGTAATTGCACGCGACGCTCAAGTAATGCTTGTTTCTCTTTATTTAAACTAGCAATATTAGCTTCGCCTTTAGCAGTTTCTTGGGCAATACGTTCTTGTGCCATCATCACTGTTGCGGGAGTTGGATTTACTGCTGCTTTAGCTGATTGGAGTTTGATTTTAGCTATTTCAAATGACTTTTGTTCAGCTTGTAGTCTTAATTGTGTTTGTTGCACAACTAATTGTTTTTGTTCAAATTCTCGTCTCCCAATTGCGCCAATTTTTGATAATTGCTCATAGCGATCGCGGTCTAATTTCGCAAATTCTAAATCAGCTTGAGCTTTTTGTAAATCGGTTTTAGCCTTTTGCAAACTTGCCTCTGAAGCTAGAAAATCACTGTTAGTATTAACTTTTCGTTCTTGATATTCCCGTTGGTTGCGGGCTAAATCTACTTTTGCAGTAGCAATAACAGTTTCGATCACTTTTTTTTCTGCGGACATCTGATTATCTAAATTCTGAATTTGTGCATCTATTTGAATTAGTTGTAAACCACCTTGTTGAATATTACCTTGCAGTTGACTTTTTTTAATTATTAATTGTTCATTATCCAAATTAGCAATTACATCTCCTATTTTCACAGGTTGATTTTCTTTGACTAAAATGGTTTTAACCGTTCCTTCCATTTGTGGTTGTACTAGACGAACTTCACCCGTAGGACGCACAGTACCAACTGTTTTGACTGTAACATTATATTTAATCCATGAAGAGAGAGCAATCCCACTAGCAACAGTGCTAATTAGAAATATTCCTGCTAAAGAAGTCCAACGACTAATAGGAGGAAGAAGCTCATCATTTTCTCCTGAAGAGATCAATTTTTGATTATGAGTGTAGAGCATAAGTACCTGATAATTTAATTATGTTGAATTAGGAATTATGTTGAATTAGGGATTATGTTGAATTAGGGAATTAAAAAATCTAAATGTTCGCCTGTTTTTACCTTTAAATCCTGCAAAGAACCATGTATTTTTAATCTTCCCTGATCTAGTAAAACAACCCAATCAGCACGATTAATTACCTTGGGACGATGACTAATTAAAATTGTTGTTTTACCCTGGCGATGTGCAAATAATTGATCCAAAACTTGCCCTTCACTGACAGGATCAAGTCCACCTGTAGATTCATCTAAAATTAAAATTGGTGGACTTGTGACAATAGCTCTAGCTATGGCTAATCTTTGACGTTGGCCACCGGAAATATTTGCGCCAAATTCACCTAAAATAGTTTGATATTTTTCTGGTAATTTACTGATAAATTCATCAGCACCGGCAATTTGACAAGCTCTGACAATTTGCTCAAATGTCACGTAGGGCGCTCCTAAACGGAAGTTTTCCACAATAGAACGACTCCAAAAATGAGCATCTTGGGGAACAAGTACCACCTGTTGACGGAGACTGTCTAAAGAAAGGTCTTGGAGGTTATAAAGTCCAATGCGGATATTGCCTGACTGGAGAGGATATAAACCAGCAAGTAGTTTAGCAAGGGTACTTTTACCACATCCAGATTTACCAATTAAAGCCACAACTTTACCACCGGGAATGGTTAAGGAAAAATCTTCTAAAAGGTCAATTCTACCTGCATAATGAAAGTTAACATTGGTGCAAATTATGTCAGAATTATCAATAATTTTTGCAAAAAGTTTTTTACCATCTCCTTCATTTTCTGGAGTAGCATCAATAACTTCTGTTAATCTTTTTACAGAAGTTTTCGCACGAGTAAATTCTTCCACAAAACTGATTAAAGTACCAATTAAACCCAAGAAGTTACCATTCATTGAGTTAAATGCAAATAACTTACCGATGCTGAGATTTTCAGCAGGATCAATCACTAAATAACCACCAAACCATAGTAAAATCACGCCACCAATACCAGCTACAAAACCAGAAAAGGTACTATTAATGATACCAATTTGGATAGTGCGATATGTTAAATTAGCCAAACGACCAAAACGACTTTCTAATTCATCCCAAAATTGTGGTGCTGCTGTCGTTGTTTTCAGGGTTAATGCACCTTTAAAGGTTTCCACTAAAACACCTTGATTTTCTGCATCTTGAACTAACAGTTCACGGGTTTTTTGCTGTAAAGTTGGCTGAAAAAGGATTGTAGATAAAGTCATGACCACAGAAATCAATAAAGCTACTGTGGTCAGCTTCCAGCTATAAAAAATCATGAAACCTAAAGAAATTACAGCAATAAAAAATCGGCTGGGTAGACTGACAACTAATTGAGTAACTAATTGATTAATTTGCCGAATATCTTGCAAACGGCTAACTATTTCACCACTACGTCGCGCTTCGTAATAACTCAGAGGTAAACAGAGAATTTGCCGACCAAAATCTAAAACCAATCCTAATTGTAACCGTTGGGCAAAGTGAGCAATTAAGTTAGATTGTACAAATGCCAAACTATTAGAAATAAAATTCATTACTACTACAGAAATTGCTACAGTAGTAAGTAATTTTGTGTCACCTCTGACTAACACATCATCAGTGAGAATTTGCAATAAAAAAGGAGAAGCTAAAGATAGCAAACCCAAGAGTAAATTTAGAGGTAAAGCTTGGACTAAAATGGCGCGATAAATCCAAATTCGTCGGAAGAACCGCCAAAAGCCTCCTGTTTTATCACTTTCTTGTTCAAAAAAGCGGACTGGATCAGGTTCTAGTAACAGAATTAACCAATCTTTCCAACCTTCCATTAAATCTTTTTTAGAAAGATGTCGAACCCCAACTGCGGGATCAGCAATGAGATAATTTTTGCCTTTTTTACCGTATAAAACAACCCAATGATTTCCTTTCCAGTGAATAATTGCTGGTAAGGGTGCTTCATTCATTCTATCTAAAACTTCTGGTGATGTTTTAACTGGATTAGCTTTAAAACCAAGAGTTTCTGCACCTCGTCTTAACCCTAATAATGTAGTTCCATTTTGTCCTGTTCCCACCGCTTCACGAATACGACTGATGGTAAAATTATGACCGTAATATTTGGCAATTGCAGCCAAACAAGCTGCACCACAGTCTTCTGCACTGTGCTGTTTAACAAATTTGAGTTTCATGATAAATGCACCCTAGATAGTTGTAAATATAAATGTAAATATAAATGTAAATATAAGTGTAAATATAAGTGTAAATATAAGTGTAAATATAAGTTGAATTTCTACTCGTCTATTTGTTTCAGTTGTTTATAAAAACCTACTATCAAATAATAGTCAATTTGATTGTTATTTCCTGAGTAAAATCTGGCTTGAGAACCTAAGTCTTTTTAAGAAAATAATCGAAATAATAAACTCAATATTCCATTTAGACTTCTATTCCTTTCTCCACTACTATCATCTATAACAAGTGGAATAAACCAAAGTGTCCTTTCTGTTGATTTATAAAAAGTTGTTTGACTATTATCAAATGTCCCCTCACCATCTGAAAATTCTATTTCGTTATTTGCGTAACTCAGTGTATCTGTTTCCTGATAAAACAACATACCAACTGGTGAGTGAGAACCCCCATGTGCAAGTTCTTGTTCTTGCTCAGATAATTCCTGGAATAGTTCGGATTTCTTGGGGTTGATTTGGTTAGACATCTGGTTATTCTCCTATGGTCGATATATATATAAATAAATAAGGAAATTTTTAGTTGCTGCCAAACTAATAAAATTACCTTATTTCTGGGTTGATGAGTGAGTAATGTGATCTTATGAAAAATTGCTGTAAGATCATATTCATACTGCACAAGTATCTAAGAAAGAGCCAAATATGTAACTTCCATCACTTTGAGATTAAAATGTAATTTTCCTTGACTATTTCGCCGAAAAATTTTCAATTTATCTAAAAGTGATAGAAGAAGATTAGGCAATTAAGTTTGTATATTAGTTAATTGCCTAATTATTGCTTAATTAGAAAAGAGCGAGTGCTGGATTATTGATTATTGACCACCACCACCACCGTTGGGGAGTTCTTGAACGTTTAACTTTTTGGTTGCTATACTATTTGTCTCGTTAGCGCCAAACATCTGACTCACGCTACTACCTGTATCATTGGCTCCTACGTTAGTATCAAACCCAATTGCTTCCAGAGAGAAAGCGGTTTCTATTAAATCATCCAAATTTAAGCGTCCACCAGCTACGATTTCTTGTTGTTCAGCAGATACTGCGGTAAATAAGTTAGCCATGATAGAAATCTCCTTGATCTTGATTTGAGTTATTGTTTGAGTTATCGCTGGGAGTTGATTTGTTTTTGTGTGTTCCTCAACCCCTCGCTTGTTAATACAATATCGAGAACAAACCCTTGAAGTCATGCTCAATTTCTGCAAACTTAATTTCCAAATTTAGAAATCCATATTTCCGAAAAATACACGCGCCAATTACAATTAATTGTGCAAAAATAATCAACATAAAAATTCCCCATCTCAACTTTATTAAATGCTTCACTACCCAGCCAACTCCTAAATACTCTATATATTTAACCAATTCCCGTATCTGAACAGTATATGTTTACTATTTAAAGAAAAATATACTGATAAATAAAAATTAATCATGCACAAATATCACAATACAAAAATATTATTTCTACCATCTCACAAGCAAAATCAGCTATTTCTGTAATCACCGAAGTATTGCCATCAACAAAGTATAAAACTTTTGCCAAAATGGCACAGATTTTTTATCAAAAATCAGCAGATGCGTGTTAAGGTTTTATTTCCTTACCCCATTTCTTCTTTTAGTGCCTCTGCCCATGTTAGATTATTTACACCCCCAGCACCTTGAAGAATTAGTCCAAAATAGCTGTATTGATTTACACTTAACCCGTCTAAATTTTATATCGCTCCAAGGTACGATCGCCTATCAGTACCTACTTATATCGGAACAAATACCACGCACCAATACTGGCATGGTAAAAAGTTCGTGGTTGCAGCATTACAGCCATATTACAGCAGGTGGTTGGTGGTGTTCTGGAAGAGATCCACTGAATAATTGGCATAAGATGGAATGGGGATGTTTTAAACCATCCCAACCCCGACAAAACAAAAAAGGCAAGTCTATTAAATATGAACATCCTCCCAGCACACCAACACGGGTATTTTGTTTGCGGGTGACATTGAAAATTTGGCAGCAAGTTGCCCAGCGTTACAATATGGATATGCCTCCAAATATCACCATTGCTGATGATGGTGAAGCGGAAGGTTTTTGGCAATGGGTGATGGAATGTAATATCTCCATAATTATTTGTGAAGGTGCGAAAAAAGCCGCAGCTTTATTAACACAAGGCTATGTTGCTATTGCTATTCCTGGTATTACTAGCGGTTATCGCGTTGTTAAAGATAACTTAGGTCAAGTTACCCGTCGTCAACTCATACCTGACTTAGCAATTTTCGCCACCAAACAACGCAATTTTTATATATGTTTTGATTTTGAAACTCAAACAAATAAAATCGCCGCTGTCAATAATGCTATTTCCCAACTCGGTTGTTTATTTCAACAACAAAATTGTCCGGTGAAAGTTGTGGAACTCCCAGGAACGGAAAAAGGCGTTGATGAATTTATTGCTGCTAAAGGTGCAGCTAATTTTGATAAAGTTTATCGTCAAAGTGTAGATTTAGAAATTTATCTAGCTCAAACTAAACCTCACACCGAGTTAACAATTTCTTCTGCACTGAATGTTAACCTGGCTTATTTAGGAGAAATACCTTTTCCCTCTTGTGGTTTAGTAGGAGTAAAATCCGCTAAAGGAACTGGAAAAACTACCGGACTGGAAGCTATTGTTAATCAAGCCAAAAGTCGTAATCAACCCGTTTTATTAATTACTCATCGCATTCTTTTAGGAAAATTTTTATGTGAAAAAATAGGCATTAAATGGGGAATTAACCATGAATCTTGGAGTATAGAAGAACATCCCCAACTACCAATTACCAAATCTTTTGGTTTATGCGTTGATTCCCTTTGGAAATTGCATCCTCAAGATTGGCAAGGGGCTATAGTCATATTAGACGAAGTTGAGCAATCTTTATGGCATTTACTAAATAGTAATACTTGTAAAAATAAACGAGTGAAAATTCTGGGAGTCTTCCAACAATTAATTGCTACAGTTATAAAAAGTGGAGGTTTAATAATTGCCCAAGATGCTGATTTATCAGATGTTTCTCTAGAATATTTACAAGGTTTAGCAGGAACTAAAATTACTCCTTGGGTAGTTGTCAATAAATGGAAACCCCAAAAAGGTTGGGATGTAACTTTTTATGATTCACCTAACCCAACTCCATTAATTCATCAATTAGAATTAGATTTAATTGCCGGACGTAAATGTTATGTAACTACGGATAGTCGCACGGGGCGTTATAGTTGTGAAACCATTGAAGGTTATCTTAAAGAACGTTTGCAGAAGTTGAGAAAGCAATTTCCTGATACTTTGGTGGTTAGCAGTCAAACGACTAATACTCCTGGCCATGCAGCATCTGATTTCATAGCTGCTATTAATCAAAAAATTACTGATTATGATACGGTTTTTGTTACTCCTAGTTTGGGAACAGGAATTAGTATTGATGTCCAACATTTTGACCGAGTTTATGGTATTTTTCAAGGGGTAATTCCTGACGCGGAAGCACGTCAAGCATTAGCAAGAGTCCGTGATGATGTTCCCCGTGTTGTCTGGTGTGCTAAACGCGGTATCGGTTTAATTGGTAGTGGTAGTACCAATTATCAATTACTATCTCATTGGTATCAAGAAAACCAAAAAGAAAATCTCGCTTTACTCAGTCCTTTACATAAAATAGATGTAGATTTACCAGCAGTTTATGATCCAATTCATTTAAGAACTTGGGCAAAATTATCTGCTAGGGTAAATGCTTCTATTCGTCTTTATCGTCAATCTTTACAAGATGGATTAATAGCTGACGGACATAAAATTATTATGCGGAGTAATGCTGTACAAAATAATATTCTGCGGGATTTACGTTTGGCTTTTTTTGCCACTGATGCCAGGGATGTAGAAACTCGTAAAAGATTAATCATGGAAATTTTTAAAGTCCAAAAAGATTGGGCGCAAAGTCGTCAAAAAGCTAAAGATATTAAACGTAAAATTAAGGAAATTAAACAAGAAAATCAATTAATAGCTGCCAATGCTGTGGCTAATGCTAAGGAAATTGATTATGTTGAATATGAACAGTTATTAGCTAGACATTCTCTCAGTGACGAAGAACGTAATCAAATTAATAAATATATTCTCAGAGATAGGTATGGTGTGGAAGTAACTCCTTGGTTAAAATTGCAGGATGATAAAGGATATTATGGACAGTTGTTAATTCATTATTATCTCACTCATGAAAGTGAATATTTTCATGGTAGAGATCAGGAAGAGTGGCAAAAACAATTATCTTGGGGTGAGGGTAAGGTTTTCTTACCTGATATCAAGACTTATACTCTCAAAGTTGAAGCACTGCGAGCATTAGGTATGTTACAATTCCTGGAATCAGGAAGAGTATTTAGTGAAAATGATAGTGATATTATTTGGTTAAAAAATGTTGCTATTCACAGTAGTAAACATATTAAACGAGCTTTGGGTATTGATGTAGTGAAAGAAAAAAAATCTGTTTCAGGAATTACGATACTTAATCGACTTTTAAGTTTATTGGGTTTGAAGTTGCAACAGGTAAATAATGTTGATAAAGGGGTTGATAAAGTTTATAAAGTTTATAAACTTTATAAACTTTATAAAATTGATATAGCAACTCTTAATGATGGGAGAGATAAAATCTTTGCAGTTTGGCAGCAACGTGATGAGTTGAGGTTGCATCATTTACATGGTGTGAATATACATGGTGTGAATATACATGGTGTGAATATACATGGTGTGAATACGGAAATTAGAGATTATTCTTTAAGTTCTCAGTTTATGGTACAGGAAGTAATGTAATTTATATGTAAGGAGTCAGGAGTCGTAGGGGCGAAGCATTCGGAAAATAACCTTTTCATAAAATTGATAATTTATCGCCCGAATGCTTCGCCCTTACAGGAAAATAGCCTTTTCATAAAATTGTCAAACAACCTCTCAAGAATAACTCGAAAACTCTCATTTATTCTGTATCCTGTATTCTGTATCCTGAATCCTGACACTTGTATTTTTAGAGAAAGTTAAAGATAGAAAAATTACATGAATGCTGAAGAGTTGATTAAACAGGGAGTAAAGAAGAATTTACAAGGTGATTATGAAGGTGCGATCGCATTGTTTAATCACGCATTACAGTTAAATCCCAATTTAGCTGAAGCTTATCATAACCGTGGTCATGCCTATTTACAACTAGAGACATTTGAACAAGCGATCGCAGATTATCAACAAGTCCTCAACATCATCCAAAATTCTTTCCCCTTACCGCAAAATATTCCTCAAAATATTCAAAATATTATTCAAAACATCAATTTTGACATAGCTAAAGCATTTCATAACCAAGGTTTAGCTCGTTTTAGAAACGGAGATGATCAAGCTGCCATTGCAGATATCAACCAGGCTTTACAATACTCTCCTGATTTTGTTGCCGCTTACAGTAATCGTGGTAATATTCTGCATATTCTTGGTAATTACAAAGAAGCAATTGCTGATTATAACCAAGCAATAAAGTTAAATCCCAACATAGCAGCAGCTTATCATAACCGTGGAAATAGTCGCTATGCTCTTCAAGACTATCAAGGTGCAATCACAGATTATCATCAAGCATTAGAAATTAATTCCAACTTTGCCGAAGCTTATTATAATCGTGGTTTAGTAATGTCTCACCTGGAAGACTATGAACAAGCCATATCTGATTTTAATCAAGCAATAAAACTCCATCCTGATGATGATCAAGCCTATTATCAACGAGGTTTAGTTTATAGCAATTTAGGAAACTATGAAAAAGCAATTGCAGATTATAATCTGGCATTGCAAATTAACCCTATCCTCTCCATAGTTTATGGCTTGCGGGCTAATGCACGTTACCATTTAGGAGACTATGAAGGAGCAATTGCCGACAGCAACATACTACTACAACTTAACCCTCAACTAGCAGAAAAAATTAGTAATGGGTAATTGATGATTGGTGATTCAATATAAAAGTTTTGGACATATTTGCTTTTCCCTATTCCCTATTCCCTATTCCCTATTCCCTATTCCCTGCCCCAACAGATATCGTAAGTGTTACACCGGACATGATATAATTTTTCAACTCTTTCTATTTATATATGTCTTGGGAAAGTAGACAAAATCATCATTTAAAAGCCCTAAATAGTAATAGTGTTTAACCAAAAACCTTTCTAACTTTTCTGGTTGTGTACGTGAGAAAAAAATATGACTACAACCTTATTACAACCCAATTCCTTGGAATCATTACTAGGTAAAGAAGCAGAGGATTTGCTAACATATAAAGCCAAGGTTTCTTCAGATTTGCTGCATTTACCAGGAGCAGATTTTATAGATCGAGTTTGGATCAATAGCGATCGCTCTCCCCGTGTGGTAAGAAATTTACAACAAATCTATTCTACCGGACGTTTAGCAAATACTGGCTATCTTTCTATCCTCCCTGTGGACCAAGGTATTGAACACTCAGCGGGGTCTGCTTTTGCACCTAATCCAATTTATTTTGATCCCGAAAATATTGTGAAATTAGCAATAGAAGCAGGTTGTAATGCTGTGGCTACAACTTTAGGTGTATTAGGCAGTGTGTCCCGCAAATATGCCCATAAAATTCCCTTTATTGCCAAAATAAATCATAATCAATTGTTGACTTATCCTAATCAATTTGACCAAATTATGTTTGCAGACGTTTGGCAAGCTTGGCATTTGGGAGCAACCGCAGTCGGGGCAACAATTTATTTTGGTTCACCAGAGTCTGATAGACAAATTCAAGAAGTAAGTCAAGCTTTTAAACACGCCCATGAATTGGGTATGGCAACTGTGCTTTGGTGTTATTTGCGAAATAGCAATTTTCAACAAGATCAAGATTATCACTTAGCTGCTGATTTAACTGGACAAGCGAATCATTTGGGTGTCACCATTGAAGCGGATATCATTAAACAAAAATTACCAGAATGCAATCATGGTTATGAAGCAATTGCTAAAGCTACAGGTAAAAGTTACGGTAAAACTGATGAGCGAGTTTACACAGAATTAACCACAAAACACCCCATAGATTTAACTCGTTATCAAGTATTAAATTGTTATGCTGGCAGGGTAGGATTAATTAATTCTGGAGGTACTTCTGGTAAAAATGATTTTGCTGAAGCGGTACGAACTGCTGTAATTAATAAACGTGCTGGTGGTACAGGATTAATTTCTGGCAGAAAGACTTTTCAGCGTCCGTTTGAGGAAGGGGTGCGCTTGTTTCACGCTATTCAAGATGTTTATTTATCACATCAGGTAACTATAGCTTGATTTTGCAGCTTGATTTTGTTTTGTTGCAAATACCTGATGTATGAAATGATTTTTTGATACCGCAGCATGGTGTAAGCCATCAAAGTCTCATCATGGGGATAGGAAACCTGTAGGGGTTTAGCATTGCTAAACTCCTGCTGTATTTAGGGTTTGCTGAAAAAGTCCCTTCGTTGAGGCAGGGAATAGGGAATAGGGAATAGGGAATAGGGAATAGGGAATAGGGAATAGTTTGAGCTATCTGTTATCCCCAGATTTTCTAATTTATCAGACCCAAAATGCACAGTTTTTAAGGTGTACCCTTCAAAAATCTTGCACTTTCTTTCCTCCTGATCAGCCTCAAACCTTTGATTTACGAGTATTTTGGGTTTATTCAGCAAGCCCTATTTAGGGGTTGCTGAGAAAGTCTTTCCGTGAGGGCATAGGAGTCAGGAGTCAGGAGTCAGGAGTCAGGAGTCAGGAGAAGATTTGAAAATTTCTTTGCCATCTCTTGAAATCCCAAAAAATGCACACTTTTTCCGGTATACCCTTCAAAACCCTTGCACTAATTTCTGTGTTTATCAGCCTCTAACCTTTGATATATCAAGGTTTTAGGTTTATTCAGCAAGCCCTATTTACATTACTTTTTATATACATTTAACCAACCCCAAGTAAGACGTTAGTTAAAGGAGATTTTTTTAAGATTTAGGCATTTGTAAAATATTCAAAAGGACATTTTTCTCATGTGGGAAATAAAGAGATTATTTAATCAAATTCACCGCCAACTTGCTATATTGATGTTAGCTGGTTTAATCTGGTTAATTGGCTTACCTATGCTTTCGGCTCAGGCTGCTGGTTATTATTCCCTGAAAAACCAAAAGCCAGAAATAACTCGACCATATTATTCTAATAAAGCTGGGAAATTAGTGAGAACTGATGTTGTTAGACCTTTTTACTCAACTAAAGAAAGGGGGAAAGCCAAGGTATATACAACACCAGAAATAGGTGATGATTATATCGAAAGTGGCAAGCGTGCAGGTGAAGTAATTCCTAAAGATTTGGGAACTGGAAGTAGACAAAAAAATCCGATCAAGATGCTCAAACGTGCAGGGGAAGAGTTGGGTAATGAACCCCTAAAACGAACTTTTGGCGCACAGGATTATGAAAAGAGTGAAATTGAACAGGAGTTAATCAGAAATAAAGCTGCAAGAGGAGATTATTAAGTAGGGGTTGCTGAGAAAGTCTTTCCGTGAGGGCATAGGAGTCAGGAGTCAGGAGTCAGGAGTCAGGAGTCAGGAGTCAGGAGTCAGGAGGAGATTTGAAAATTTCTTTGCCATCTCTTGAAATCCCCAAAAATGCACACTTTTTCCGGTATACCCTTCAAAACCCTTGCACTAATTTCTGTGTTTATCAGCCTCTAACCTTTGATATATCAAGGTTTTAGGTTTATTCAGCAAACCCTAAGTAAAAATTGACAATTGACCATTGACAATTGTTTCATTTAAGGTTTAAAACCTCCCCTTTCCAGGGAAAAAAGCAAAAAATTCCGCAGAATAGGCTGCTTGCCTTCAGCCTTCAGCCTGATCATAACGACAATTTTTAACGCTTACCTACTTATCACTGTTGAATATGGCTGTGTAAAGCCACAAGAGTTTCCGCTAATTGGTTTAAACGAGTTTCCAGAGATTGTTTACGTCCAAAAAGCTGACGTAATTTTTGGTAACGGGCAATAGCCATGCTAACTTGAGGAACTTGATCAACTGGACATTGACGCGACCAGGCTTTACCAGTAGCATCAATTCCACAAAGGCGGTAGCCAGTACGGGATGATTGATAAGAAGCATTCTCTTTTGACTCGCAAATCTCTTGCACATAATCCATTAGTCGTTCAACTTCCCCATGACGCAGGGTTGCAGTTCCCCCTGGTTCTGGTTCTTGGGGATTCGACTCTAACCAGCCATTAATCACTGGACCTTCTAAATAAATATCCTGAATTTGCTGGAGAATTGATTGTAATTCTGTTTGCCATCCTGCTACAATCTCTTGAATCTCTTGTAAAAGATTCATCGCTAATGCTGGATTTGCACCGTGACGATGGTTACTAAAGCTCGGTGTTTTAAACTTGGGTAAGCTAGGTGTTTTGACTTCAGTTTCTTGGGCTGGGAAAGTTTGTACGGAATTATGTTTAGAAAATAAATGTGGCTGTGATTGGGGATTGGTTTCTTTATTGGTATTTATATCAACTGTGTTAATGTCTTGATTGGCTGAATTTTCTTTAACTTCTTGGCTTTTTTTAGCTCCGATGCTAATTCTAAAGGAGAATGGGCGTTTTGTCCCATCACTGGTTTCTGGTGGTAAGTCGGTACTACGTATCCCTAAATCATGTAAAGTTGCCTCAATGCGTTTTAAACCTGGTTTCATAAACAGATCCTAAAGCTTCTTGTGCTGCCGATACTTTTTAACTATTATCATATCTTGCACCATCATCTTATTGTGAAAATCTAAGTCTACAACCCTGATTATTGCGTAGGGTGGGCAATGCCCACTGCACTTTTATTGAGAAGGTGCAAGATGTGAGTCTTGGAAGTTTGTCAAGAGTGCAAATTTATCTGGTTTTCTTGTGCAAAGGGTTGGTAGGCGTTGTATTTTTATTGGCAATTAATATAATTAATTATGAGTAGAGTTATTTTAGTAACAGGTCCAGCACGTTCAGGAAAAAGTGAATGGGCAGAAAATTTAGCAATTCAGTCCGGGAAACAGGTTATTTATATAGCAACAGCAATGGAAAATCCCCAGGATCAAGAGTGGCAAGAACGCATTGAAAAACACAAACAACGTCGTCTACAAGATTGGGTAACTCTGTGTGTACCTGTGGAACTGGCGGACACTCTCAGTAATGCCAAATCTGATACCTGTATTTTGATTGATTCTTTGGGAACTTGGGTAGCTAATTTTTTGGAAGAGGATGATTTAAGCTGGGAAAAAACCTTAGCAGAATTGTTAGAAGTAGTACGTTTAATTGATGCTGATTTGCTGTTTGTTGCTGAAGAAACTGGTTGGGGTGTAGTTCCAGCTTATCCTATAGGTCGAAAATTTCGCGATCGCTTAGGTAGTTTAGTCCGTCAGTTAGGTGCAATATGTGAATCGGTTTACTTAGTAACTGGTGGTCATGTTCTTAATCTCAGTGTTCTTGGGTTTCCCTTACCACCAAGCAAATCTTAATGCAAAATTAAGGATTAATGGACTCAGATTCCCTCATTTAAATCTACAATTAATATATGGCAAACAAACAAAACGTAAAAAAATATCTTGCTCACTGGTTTCAATTAGGGAAGAAAGTGATAGTCGGTCATAGTAATCAAAGTTTCTTGCCTAACCCAGTGCTAAAGGGCAATAACTATAGTCCAGAGTTTGAAGAGTGTTGGCAACAAATTCTTGCCTTAGAAACCCGTGATTGTTATTTAGAAGATACTCAAGAAAACATAGCCGAACTGCTAACCCCAACTTGGGAAGTCCTGCCTTGTGGGCGCTGCGCGATGCCAGTACCTGTTAAAACTATGGGAATGCCATCAATATTGTGTCCTTGTTATTATTTGCCTACTTGGCCTAATAATGAACTACCACCGCCAAGATGTCCAGTTAATACTCAAGAACAATTGATAGAAATTCGCGATCGCTTGCTGGAAAATGTGCCTTCATCAATTTAACAATTTGTTCACAAAATAAGTTGTTAAATTATTTTTTGAAATTATTTTTGATTTTCACTCATAATTGCAGAGATCCCGACTTCTTTAAAAAGTCCGGGATCTTTTTGTTTACTTGCTTTCTTCCAAAATCAAAATCGAATCCGCACTGCGTCCAAACTCTTCTGGTGTATATTGCATATACAGGACAAAGAAATGTTTCCAGAGTCACAGAAAGAACTAAGTAGGGTTTGCTGAATAAACCTAAAACCCAGATATATCAAAGGTTACACGCTGATAAAGAGGAAAAAAGTGCAAGGGTTTTGAAGGGTATACCTGAAAAAGTGTGCATTTTTTGGAATTTCGAGAGATAGCAAAGAAATTTTCAAATCTCCTCCTGACTCCTGACTCCTGACTCCTGACTCCTATGCCCTCACGGAAAGACTTTCTCAGCAACCCCTACTTACGAAAATTCTACTGATTTCCATTTATCGTCTGTGTATGATGAATGGTTAGCAAAACAGCCAACATCAAATTTTGTATCTGATCAGTTAAGAATTTTATCGCCTAGTGATGGAAATTTATTTCTGATCTATCCTAGTGCAGAAACACAAAAAAAATTAGCATTTAAAGTTACAATAAATTCTCATCAGCCTGTAGAGTCGTAGCTGAATAGGCAAAGGTTATCTTCACCATCAAACACAAAATCAAATAATGAGATATTTTGGCATTTACGCCCTGGTAATTGTAGACTGTAAGCTAGAATTAGTAAGCTTTATAGCTAAATAAATTTTCAAGTTATAGTGGGAGATAAAAACCCTATAAGACCAGGTTTTTCTGTAATTAAACCCACCGTTTCTCATGTTTATTATCATTAAACAATTTTGCCAAAAAATAAAATCTTTCTTCCGGAATGTGTCTAAAAAAAAGTGATGTTATAAATTAGGACTGAAGTTTTTATCCAAGGTATCGAACAATGACAAACGCACTAGAAAACAAATCTGCTAAAAAGGCAAAACAGTCTTTTATTCGTGTTGATATTGGCGTTCCTAAAGTGCCAGTCCGTAAAAACAACACCAAAAAGCAGCAACGTGAATTACTTAGTGACTGGGAACACGCTAGTTAATACGATTTTGGATTTTGGATTTTGGATTTTGGATTTTGGATTTTAGATTGTTTAAGGCTTACTAGATAAGCTTTTCGTCTGTCGCCATCATTTTTTCACCTGGTATAATTTGCAAAATACAGGTGACAGCAAAGAAATTAACTTAACAACAAGACAGTACAGGCTGAAAAATTGTTAAATTAAGTTAACAGTGAAGACTGTACAATGTGCTTGAGTTTAGGTTAACAATGAAAGTAGCGATCACGGGAGCAACTGGTTTTGTCGGTAGTCGTCTAGTTAAACGGCTGCAAGAAGAAGGTAATAGAGTATTGGTGTTAAGTCGAAATACCAATTCTGCCCACAAGGTTTTTCCCTCTCAGGCTTTCCCAAATGTAGAAATTAGGGCTTATACACCAGGTGTATCGGGCGCTTGGCAAGATGCTGTTGCTGGTTGTGATGGTGTGGTAAATTTGGCGGGAGAACCCATCGCTGAGGAACGTTGGACACCAGAACGTAAGCAAGCTATTCTCAACAGCCGCAAACTCGGTACACAAAAAGTTGTGGAAGCTATAGCTACGGCTAACCCTAAACCATCGGTATTGGTAAACGCTTCAGCTATTGGTTATTATGGAACTAGCGAAACAGCTACTTTTGAAGAAAATAGCCCTTCAGGTCAAGATTTTTTAGCTCAAGTTTGTCAAGAATGGGAAGCGGAAGCGCAGAAGGCAACAAATGCCGGTGTGCGCTTGGTAATTTTGCGCTTTGGCATTGTTTTAGGTCATGGCGGCGCTTTGGGTAAAATGATTACTCCCTTCAAACTTTTTGCAGGTGGTCCCATTGGTAGCGGTCGTCAGTGGTTTTCGTGGATTCACATAGACGATATTGTGAACTTAATTATCCAAGCTTTAACCCAGCCCAAAATGCAAGGTGTATACAATGCCACTGCTCCCAATCCTGTGCGGATGAGCGAGTTAAGTAATACAATGGGACAGGTGATGAATCGCCCTTCTTGGTTGCCTGTTCCTGGTTTTGCTTTGGACGCATTATTGGGAGATGGGGCAATTGTAGTTTTAGAGGGGCAAAAGGTTTTACCTCAACGCACTCAAGCGTCAGGTTTTAATTATCAGTATCCAAATTTGCAATCAGCATTGATGCAAATTTTGAAATAATTGGTGATGGGTGATGAGTAATGGGTAATGGGTAATTGGGAAACTTCCTTCTATCCCCTATTCCCCATTTCCAGCCCCAACAGATATAATCAATATCTCAAACATGATATAAACAATAAACAAGAACATCTCTGGTAGGTAAATTTATGAACAACCTTTATGGAGAAGTTGATCCTAGAGATATTCCTGCCTATTCTATTAGCGATGCTGCTAAATACCTACGTATACCAGCAGGTACTATTCGATCTTGGATAGCAACAATATCAAATGGTTCTCAATTCTCCAAACCACTAATTTTAACTCAAGATATTAAACCAAAACTCCTTTCATTTATCAACCTCGTTGAAATTCATGTTCTTAGAGCTATTCGTAAACACCACCAAATGCAACGCGATAAGGTAAGAATTGCTCTTGATGAAATTGAGGATCAGTTTCAATTATCACACCCGTTAGCTCATAAAAAATTCCAATCTCATGGAGTTGACTTATTCATAGAAAAATATAGTTCTCTGATTAATAATGCCTCAGAATACTGGCGAACAGACTTGAAAAATACTTTTAATACTCATTTTCAGCGCATTGAGTTTGACAAGAATGGACTTGCTATTAAACTTTTTCCATTTACTTGTTCTCAAGAACAAGATAACCCACGCATTGTTGTAATTGATCCCAGAATTGCTTTTGGTCGTCTTGTAATTGCTGACACAGGAATACCTACTACGGTTTTAGCTGAACGATTAAAGGCTGGTGAATCAATTGAGGATCTTGCTTTTGATTATAAGTGCGATCGCCTGAAAATTGAAGAAGCTATTCGCTGTGAATTACCTGTTGTTGCATGACCACACCTAAGTCAATTACCTTTTTTATTGATAGATGTTTAGGTACAGGAACTGTACCCGAAAAACTTCGCAACTTGGGTTATTTTAGTAAAAATTCACGACGAACATTTTGGTCAAGGAACTCAAGATGTAGACTGGCTACCAGAGATAGGTAAAAAAGGTTGGGTTGTTTTAACTAAAGATGATAGAATCAGTAGAAACAAGTTAGAAAGAATTGCTGTTGCTCGCGCTCAAATAAAAATGTTTATTTTGACTTCCCAAGGTTTAAAAGGCGAAGAAATGGCAGAAATTTTTATTAAAGCAATTGACAAAATGGAAAAGTTTGTTCTCAAGCATCCTGCTCCATTTATTGCAAAAGTTTCTCGTGAAGGTAAAATTAATCCTTGGAAAAACAGTCAGATGTTATTATAAGAAATAGAGCAGTTTTTATCCTAACTAATTTTTCCCAAATTTCTTAGCAACCCAACTACTAATACCACTAATTAACGCCCCTCCCATTAAAAGACCAATGGCTGGGTTAAATAACGGTTGCCAAAGTTTATGCCATAAATCTAAACCTAAGTTGATGCCTGAAGCATCGCCAACAACAGCGACAGCAAACCAACCAAATCCTAAAATTACTAGGAAAAAATCAGCGACTAATATTGTATTTACCCAATTTAATATTTTATCTTTCATAATTAAAGGGAACAGGGAACAGGGAACAGGTGACTGGGGACTGGTGACTGGTGACTGGGGACTGGTGACTGGGGACTGGGGACTGGGGACTGGGGACTGGTGACTGGTGACTGGGGACTGGTGACTGGGGACTGGTGACTGGGGACTGGTGACTGGGGACTGGGGACTGGGGACTGGGGACTGGGGACTGGTGACTGGTGACTGGTGACTGGGGACTGGTGACTGGGGACTGGTGACTGGGGACTGGTGACTGGGGACTGGGGACTGGGGACTGGTGACTGGGGACTGGTGACTGGGGACTGGGGATAGTAAGAGATTTACCAATTACCAATTACCAATTACCAATTACCAATTACCAATTACCAATTACCAATTACCAGTCACCAATTATTCTTCAAACAGCCATGTTTTGACTTTAGCCAAACTTTGCCAATCGAGTTTTCTAGTTAAACCGTCTTCAATGCTGTTTTTTACTTCTTCTTCCCATTCTTGATTGACAAAAATCAATTGTTTTGCTATGTCGATATGTTCTCGTAAACCTTTCTGACCGGTTTCTAACATGGCTACAGCGAGATTAATTCGACCTTGTGGATCTTGGGGATTAATTTTTACGGCTTTGCTGGCAGCTTTATAGGCTAACTGTGCTTTACCTTCTAGAAGATATAACCAAGATAAGCAAATCCAAGCTGAACTAGCTCTAGGAGAGCGATCGCATACTTCTTTAAATACAGGAATAAGATTTGCGGCTGATTCACCGTCTTTGTAGCGTTGTAAACCTGTATCAAATAATTCTTCAACTGTAATAGTCATTTGTTATTTGTCGTTAGTCATTAGTTATTTGTCATTGGGCATTGGGCATGGGGCATGGGGGATGGGGCATTGGTTTATTAATCTTTCCCAATCCCCAATCACCAATCACCAGTCACCAGTCCCCTATTATACCCCAAAGGATTTACCACAACCGCAGGTTTGAGAAGCGTTGGGGTTGGTGAACTGAAAACCACCACCAATCATGGCATCACTGTAATCAAGCATCAAACCATAGAGATATAATAAACTCTTGCGATCGCAAACAATTTTAAAGCCGTCATAATCAAAAACTTCATCCTGGGGAGTGATCTTGCTGATATCTTCAAAATCCATCATGTAAGACATCCCAGAACAACCACCTTGACGAACTCCAACCCGTAAACATAAATCTTGACCTTGTTTAGCTTGGAGAGATTTTACTTGCCGCAATGCTGCTTCACTTAGCATAATGCCGCGTTCTTGAGTTTGGGTTGCTTGTGTCATCTGCTGTTTACACTCCTTAATTAGTCTAAATATTAACTGGTATATGCCGTTGATAGCCTGGATGCTGATTTTTTGATTTTTGTTCTATTTTAGCGGCATTGGTGAGGTGAAAACGTTAAATTCTCAATACTTTGTCAACAGCAGCCAAGGAATTTTATTCTAAAATTGAGAGGTTTGGTGTATTTAGAGATGGGGTATTTTCTGAGTTTCAGCCACAAGCAGTCTGAGCAGCAACCACTCTTCAGGTACAGTAGGGTTATTAACAGAAAACTTGAGCCGAATTTTAGCCATTCCCCACATTTGACTTCCAAATAGCTTTTTTTTGATTCACTTAATCTATGACAAGTTTTAATCGCTCTACCAGTCGTCGGTTGAAGAAATTAATCCAAATTCCTTCTATATGGGAGGGCGATCGCCGTCCGTTGTCATCACCAGTGTCATCCAGAGATTCCCAAGAGTCCCAAGGGGAATGTATCCTTTGGGTGGATGGCTCTCAAGGTATTGTTAGAGGTATGGATATGGTATCTCCCGACCTTGGACCAGAAGCAATAGTTCGCACCTTAATGCGAGCAATGGAGCATCCCCACAGTCCTGCTAAACCAGCTAGACCTCAAAGAATTGTGGTCAAAGACCGGGAAATTCAATTTTACCTGCGGGGAGTTTTGCAAGATTTGGATATTGCTATTGACTACGCACCAGAATTACCTTTAATTGATGAACTATTTCGCTCTTTTGCGGATATAGTTGATAGTCAAATTCCTAATTTACCTCCACAATATGCAAAAATTCTGAATGAAAAGGCTTTTGCAGTTTGGGAAGCAGCACCTTGGGATTTTCTGGAAGAACAGCAAATCTTGTCTATAGAAATAAATAAATGGGATGTGGGGACACTCTATGTCTCAGTCATGGGAATGCTGGGGATGGAGTATGGTGTTTTGTTATATCGTTCAGAAGAATCTCTCAAGCGGTTCCGTGCAGATATTTTAGAGGATGAAGAATCAGAGCAAGGTTTAGAAGCAGCTTTCTTAAAGCAAGATTGCTTATTTCTCACCTTTGATCAAGTGGATGAAGATGAAGATGAAGATTTAGCGGATTTACCCCTATCGGAGATTGAACCTACTTTTGGTAATATTCACCCCTTAGAAGGATTACGCTCGATTTTATACGAGGAAGAAGCACTTGTAGTATTTGTGGCACTAGAAAGTTTGATCCGCTTTATCCGTGATTATCGTCATCAGTTATACGAAGAAGACTTCCCCCCCATCAACCGACGTTATCGCATTTCTCTACCCCATCCCGATGAAACAACTAAATCCGTGTCTGTCACTGTCTCGACTATGCCAGAATTAGCAGCAGAGTTAGAGGAAATGGCAGGGTTTGATTTTTCAGATGAAGATGAGTGGGATGAGGATACCGAGATCCGCACATTGCGGGATGATTTGATCCCAGAAGATTCATTTTTGAGTTTAGGAGTGATTTCTTGGGAGATGTTGAATTCTCTACGTCAGGAAGTGAATTATCATGCAGGACAGGAAATTCAACCAGTCGGTGATGGCTTACCCGTGATTTTAATTCAAACTTCCCGCCCCAAAGCTAAAACGGTGATTGAAAATATTCAAGCTGCTGGAGGATTGAAAGCTATATGCTTTAATCCAGGTGCTAATCCCTTAGACGGTGAACGATATGATTTAGGTTTGTTACAAACAAAGAATGGGGATCTGTTCCTGTTTGGGGAATTTCCAGAGGATGATCCCACTCACGTTGAAGCTAAGAAAAAATGGAATCAGCGGTGTCAGCAAACTAATGGATATTGCGGTTTGATCATTGCTAAGGGATTGACAGGTGCTGCTCGTGGTAATCCAGGGTTAAAAGATATGATGGCTTTGTTTGAAGCGCGATCGCTCTCTACTCAAGATTTAGGTATTGGTACTCTCCAACTTATGCCCCAACTAGAATTTGAATAATTTTCTGTGTAGTTACCACAGATAGTCATCAAATCCACACTGAGTTCAATTATTTTGGTTTGATCTGTGGTTTTCTACAATGAAGTCCTATAGTAATTGCTGCATAATTTGTTGTTAAAAAGATCAACTTGGTTCGTTTAGTTTATCTATCTTGACGGCGAATTTTTAGATATATTTTATGATCTTCCTGTTTATTTGAGCAAATCTCTGATAGTATCATTTTTTCCTTTTACTTTTGGATTCATTTTGACAACCGTTAACACATAGCAAGTTGCATGATAATGACTAATAAAAAATGGGCTGTTAAACGCATAACCGTCAACCTAGCAACTCAGGAAGCGGAAAAATTAGAAAAATATTGTCAGCAGACAGGTAGACCCGCTACTGATGTGATTCGTGAGTTGATTAGAAGTTTACCTCTTTCTGAAGATAGTAAGAGTAATGCTTAATGAGGCATTGGGCATTGGGCATTGGGCATTGGTAAAAATCTTTTCCTCCCCTGCCTCCCCTGCCTCCCCTGCTCCCCCTGCTTTCTTCCCAGTCCCCAGTCACCAATCCCCAGTCTCCATTACCCATTACCTATTCTGACACCAACCCAGTTACAATTTGTAAAGAAACTTATAGCGCAGCTTGGCGTAAGTAATAGAGGAACTTGGGAATGCGTGTTGCAATTGTAGGAGCAGGATTAGCTGGGTTGGCTACTGCCGTAGATTTAGCCGATGCGGGTTGTGAGGTACAAATCTTTGAATCTCGTCCCTTTGTCGGTGGGAAAGTTGGCAGTTGGGTGGATGGTGATGGCAACCACATAGAAATGGGATTGCACGTATTTTTTGGCTGCTACTACAATCTGTTTGAGTTGATGGAAAAGGTGGGAGCAGGGAACAATTTACGCCTGAAAGAACATACCCACACTTTCATCAATAAAGGAGGACGCACTGGGGCTTTAGATTTTCGTTTTATCACCGGTGCGCCTTTTAATGGCTTAAAAGCATTTTTCACTACTTCCCAACTTTCAGCACTGGATAAATTACAAAATGCGATCGCTCTGGGAACTAGCCCCATTGTCCGGGGTTTGGTAGACTTTGAAGGGGCAATGAGAAATATCCGCGACTTAGACAAAATCAGCTTTTCTGACTGGTTCTATAGTCACGGAGGCAGTAAAGGCAGCATCAAACGGATGTGGAATCCTATCGCTTATGCTTTGGGCTTTATTGATTGCGATCATATTTCTGCCCGTTGTATGTTGACAATTTTCCAGTTTTTTGCAGTGAGAACCGAAGCTTCTATTTTGCGAATGCTGGAAGGTTCACCCCACGAATATTTACATAAACCAATTATTGAATATTTAGAAGCCAGAGGTACAAAAATCTATACCCGTAGACAGGTGCGGGAAATTCAATTCACTGAGTCTAATGTTCTTGGGGAAGCAAAAACCAAGGTAACAGGTATAGTAGTTGCCCAAGGTGACAAAGAAGAAGTAATCACAGCTGATGCTTATGTTTGTGCTTGTGATGTACCGGGGATTCAGCGAGTTTTACCCCAAGCATGGCGAAAATGGTCAGAATTTGATAACATTTATAAACTTGAAGCTGTTCCAGTCGCTACAGTACAGTTAAGGTTTGATGGTTGGGTGACAGAACTACAAGATGCAGAAAAACGGAAACAGTTAAATCATGCTGCGGGGTTGGATAATTTGTTATATACAGCAGATGCTGATTTTTCTTGTTTTGCGGATTTGGCTTTAACTAGTCCCGCAGATTATTATCGTCCTGGGGAGGGTTCATTGTTGCAGCTAGTATTGACACCGGGAGATCCGTTTATTAAAGAAAGCAACGAGGCGATCGCCCAGCACGTTTTAAAACAAGTCCATGAATTATTCCCCTCATCCAGAGAATTAAACATGACTTGGTACAGTGTAGTGAAACTAGCTCAATCTTTATACAGAGAAGCACCAGGAATGGACGTTTACAGACCTGATCAAAAAACACCAATTCCTAACTTTTTCTTAGCAGGAAGTTACACCCAACAGGATTATATTGATTCTATGGAAGGTGCAACAATTTCTGGAAGACGTGCAGCAAAAGTCATTCTAGAAAGTGTGAAGAATTAGGTATTGGGGACTGGGGACACTTCGACAAGCTCAGTGCATCGCTGGGGACTGGGGACTGGGTAAAGGTTCTTCTGAATTACCAATCACCAATTATCAATTATCAATTATCAATTATCAAACAAATCCAATGGCTGACTGGTTAGAACATAGCGTACAGGTAGAAGTAGAAGCTCCCATAGAATTAGTATGGGGGTTGTGGTCTGATTTAGAACAAATGCCGAACTGGATGAAATGGATTGATTCGGTGAAAATTTCCCCTGATGATCCAGAGATTTCTTTATGGAAATTGAGTACAGGCGGTTTAGAATTTACCTGGAAATCTCGGATTCTTAAAACAATTTCTCATCAAATTATTCAATGGGAATCTGTGGATGGTTTACCCAATCAAGGGGCAATTCGTTTTTACGATCGCCATGCAGGTGGTAGTATTGTGAAAATGACTATTTCCTATGCTATTCCTGGTTTTTTGGGTAAGTTGATGGATAATTTGTTTTTGGGAAAAGCTGTAGAGTCAACAATTCAAGCGGATTTGGAGAGGTTTAGAGAATACGCTTTGAATGCGAAGGGTGATGGGTAGAGATGGGGAAAATTGGCAGTAATTTTTTTACTGCTAATTTCGTTTTAAGCAGAAGCAGAAAGAATTTTTACAGGTTCAATTTTGGTATTGGAATTGATTTCTTGATTGGGGACAAAATGAATTTCCACAGAATAGCCAGCAGCAGTAGCAAGTTTAGTTAAAGTTTCCAATTTAGGTATTTGTTTACCAGATTCAATTCTAGCTAGATGTGGTTGTTTAATGCCTACTTTCTCTGCAAAATCTCTTTGGTTTAAACCCATCGAAGTTCTTATAGCAATAATTTGTTTTGCTAACTGGAATTCTGATTCAAGTGCATCATATTCAGCTTTTACCTCTGGATCTGCAAGCACTTCTTCACGGATGGATTGCCAAGAAATTGTTTTGGTAGTCATTGCTGTTTACCTTTTTCGTTATTTTCAAACTATTCAGAAGATGATTGTTCTTCACTGTTTTCTAGCAAAAAATCCTGCATTCGCTGTTTAGCTAGATTCAGTTCTTTTCTTGGGGTTTTTTGAGTCTTTTTTTGGAATCCATGAAGCAGAATAAATTTTTTACCAGTATAAGCAAAGTAGATAATGCGATAAGCATTTTTATTCTGTTCTATTCTGATTTCATATAGCTTATCTTCAAGTGGTTTTATATAATCTCCACCCACAGATGTTCCAAATTCCTCCAAAAGATCAAAAACACGACCCAATTTTGCTTTCACTTTTGCATCTTGTTCTTTAAACCAATCTAAAACAGGAGAATTACCGTTTGGATATTGGTAAAACTCTATACTCCATTTATTCACTTAGCAATTTCAGGCTTGATAACTTTAACGTTATCATGATTGTACCTCAAGTGTCAGGTATTTTCGTAAATATTTAATTTTTTAGCTATTTAAGCCAAAAAACAGGTCAGAACACCCACCAACAACATTGGTTGGGTTATTTTACATGAAAGGCAGGATGCCTACCCCATAAGATGGAATAATTTATTTTCTGGTCTACCCCAATCATTGATGTTTTTATAAAAGCCGGATTAACAAAATGTAAGAGGTTGTTTGGATAAATATACTCAATAATGCATAAATTTTAATTTACAGAAATTAATTTTTAACACAATTTTGTATTTTTAAACTTTCCAGCTATACAACTTCAGAAATTCCCGTTTCTATTTCAGGATGAAACTTCTCTGGAGTCATCCCATCTAATAATTCATCAAGGGTGTATTTTTTCGCTTTTTCGGTGTAATCGCCAGACTATGGCTAGATACACTTAAAATTACATCTGTTACTTCTTTGAACTGCACTTTTCCCTGACTTTAGAAATGCGAATAGCTAGATTATTTCCCCATTTGGTAACAAATATACTCATAGCTATCTATAAATATATATCTATATTGAAGGTACTATTTTAAAAGTTAAAATTCAAGTAGAGACACAGAATAACCATGTCCCTACCATTTCCTGACAACTAAAAAAAACAATCAAAAAACAATCAAAAAACAATCAAAAAAATAATAACTTACCAAGTTGGATCACTAAAAAGATGTATGGTTAATTCCTCTTTATTTGGAGGAACAGGAGTAATACAAGCACGGATGATTTCACCATCGTCTAACTCGACAG
This sequence comes from Sphaerospermopsis sp. FACHB-1194, assembly GCF_014696235.1. Taxonomy (NCBI): domain Bacteria; kingdom Bacillati; phylum Cyanobacteriota; class Cyanophyceae; order Nostocales; family Aphanizomenonaceae; genus Sphaerospermopsis; species Sphaerospermopsis sp. FACHB-1194. The sequence continues at coordinate 68,885 of NZ_JACJPU010000013.1, forward strand.
TGCAAGCGTGACAAGTTCCCATTAAACAACCAGTAGGAATTGATACCCCTGCCCTCTCTGCTACATCTAATAAAGGTTCTCCAACTTCAGCTTCGACGGTAACATTATCTGGTAGAAAATGGATCTTCATAGTCATTGGTTGTGGATAATTAATGTCAGAAAAAAGGTAGATATTCAGATTTTTGCTGATAGCTGAATACTGATAGCTGACTGCTTACAAAAAAGGCGTTAAATCTAAATGGGTTTCTACTTCGGTAGCTAAAGAATCTAAAATCTGTTCTCGTTGATCTCGATAATTAGCAACACCTGTGGGTAAAGATTTTAAACCTCTTTGTTGACGCAGACGATTTAACCATGCACGTCTCCAAGGACCATTATCAAAAATTCCATGTAAATAAGTCCCCCAAACAGATTGACAATTATCAACTAAGCCTAAATTAACATCGTCAAATAAAGGTTGACAGATGTCTTTATCTGTTGGTTGTTCTATGCGCGATCGCCCTTGATGAATTTCAAACCCATTCACAGGTAAACCCATCTGAGGATAATTAGAAGTCACCTGACGTTGACGGGCTATTTTCTGTCCTGTGATCACAGTTTTCAGGGGTAATAAATTTAACCCTGGATATCTGCCGGCTTGCCCTTCTACTCCTTCTGGGTCAGCTACCATTTGGCCTAACATTTGGAAACCGCCACAGATGCCTAAAACCGTTCCCCCAGAAGCAGCATAATTTTGAATTGCTTCTGCCATACCACTTTTTTGCAATAGCATTAAGTCGGCAATTGTTGTCTTTGTCCCTGGAATAATTACTGCATCAGGGTGTCCTAAATCTTGCTTAAGACTAATGTATTTTACTGAAACTGTTGCTTCTGATTCCAATGGATCAAAGTCGGTAAAATTGGCAATTCTGGGTAAGCGGATAACAGCAATATTTAATTCAGCTTGACTTTTATAAGATTTTCTCTCTAACAAGTCCAGTGAGTCTTCTGCTGGAAATACCTGTTCTAGATAAGGTATGACACCAACCACGGGAATACCAGTCCGTTCTTCTAACCATTTAATTCCAGGTTCAAGGATGGAAAGCTGTCCTCGGAATTTGTTAATTACTACCCCTTTCACCAAGGCGCGTTCATCAGGTTCTAATAACTCTAATGTTCCTACTACATGAGCAAAAGCTCCTCCCCGGTCAATATCAACTACTAACAGAGTCGGTGCATTTAAATATTTTGCCACCCTCATGTTAGTTAAATCTCGGTGCTTGAGGTTAATTTCTGCTGGACTTCCCGCACCTTCACAAACGAGTAAATCAAATTCTGTCTCTAGCTGTTTTAGCGATTCCTGAATTGTGCGCCAACCGAGTTCAAAATATTGCTCGTAATAATCCTTAGCACTAACTTTACCTACCGCTTTACCTTTAAGAATGACTTGAGAAGTCATATCCCCTTGGGGTTTGAGTAAAATGGGGTTCATTTCCACTAGAGGCGGCACCCCCGCAGACCAAGCTTGCACAGCTTGAGCGTAGCCTATTTCTCCACCATTGGCGGTGACATAAGCATTTAAAGCCATATTTTGACCTTTAAAGGGTGCTACTCGCCAGCCACGACGTGAGAGAATACGGCAAATAGCTGTAGTTATCAGTGATTTCCCTGCGTGGGATGTTGTTCCCACTACCATAATTGATTTCATAGGGTAACTTGTTTGTTTTTTGAGTGTCGCTGTAATTTTTGAGTTAAAGGTTTTTCAATAATGGACAATTGACAGTGAACAATTGACAATTACCTCTCTCTGGAAAGGAGAGGATTGAAAAAGCGGAATTTTTGGCTTTTTTGCCCCTTGAAAGGGGAGGTTTTAAACCGTATGGCTAACGCCACGCTACGCTATCGGCTGACGCTCACGGCGGAAGCCTTGAATGAAACAATTGTCAATTATCAATTGTCAATTATCAATTGATAATCTGCTAATCTACTCATTAAATTGGAAAAAAGCAGATTAAAAAACTAGGTTAGAGCTTATTGTTCCCTTAACCTAGTTTTCACTTTGACTTGCTTATCTAAAGATGTCAATTTTTTCCGCTAAAAAGGTAGTCGAAACCAACGAGTAATGGCATCATTTAAGCGATCGCCCCATGATGGACCAGGCAAGTCTGTATCCAAGAATTTTTCTACCAACTGATAACCCAGGGGTGTGAGGCGAAAACCGTCGGTTATTCCCTGTCCATCGACTTCTCTGCGTAGTATCCCCACTTCGATTAACCAACCTAAAGCGTTATCACAGGCTAATTCTGATAAAGGGCGTTTGGTATAACCTTGCTTAAAGCCATTTTCTGTAGCGATCGCACCCAAGGCAATACTTTGGCTTTGCATAGCTTTCCATAAACTCAGATGGAAAGGTGAACAGATCAGCGATCGCTCGGCTCTTAGGAGTGTTTTCTGACTATATACAAAGGGTTTGGAGTTTGGAGAATTTATTGTAGTCATAGGGCATAGGGCATAGGGCATAGGGCATAGGGTGATGGGGAAGTGGGGAAAGTGAATAACCCAATCACCAGTCACCAATCACCATTCACCATTCCCTAACAATTGTAAATTATTGTAAAATTTCCACAGCATCAATATTCTGAAACAGGAAAGGTGAATTATGGCACTAGCAGTTGGTACAGATGCACCTGCATTTACCACCAAAGATACAAACGGCAATACAATATCATTATCTGATTTTGCGGGTAAAACCGTGGTTCTGTATTTTTACCCCAAAGATGACACTCCAGGTTGTACCAAACAAGCTTGTAGTTTCCGGGATGCCCAACCTGAATATCAAGGTAAAGATGTTGTAGTTTTGGGAGTAAGTGCTGATGATGAAGCCTCCCATCAAGCATTCACCGCTAAATATAATCTCAATTTCCCCTTATTGGCTGATACTGATCAAGCCTTGATTAAAGCTTACGATGTTGATGGTGGTGGTTATGCCAAGCGTGTTACCTATGTCATCGATCCTAACGGGAAAATTATTCATGTTGATGGTGCTGTTAACACAACTACCCATGCTAGTGATGTTTTAAATGCACTTGGTTTGTAATAACTAATAATTTTCCAGAACCTCAACTTCAAACCCAACCAGGATGAGAAGTTGAGGTTTTGACTTTTCATTTATTTCTCTGAACCAGGTAAATTCATCGACGGTACTGCATTTTCACCGGATGTAGTTGGTGAAGTTGTAGTTGGTGAATTTGGGTTTGGTTGTTGCTGACTTTGCAGAAGTTTTTGTTGTCTGGCTTTAAACGCTGCTGCTGCGTCATTTAGCTGTTGATTTTGTTGTTCAGAATTCCAGTTGAGAGTGCCGAAATTTGCCTGATGAATCAGGTTAAACATATTGAAATCTGAACCATTACCTAACATTGAATTGCTATTTTTATCAGTCTCCAAAGTAGCAAAAGGTTGATTTGGATCAGCTAAACTCGGTGGTGCTACTAAAACAGATGCAAAGCTAATTCCTGCGAAAGTGGCAACTAAGATTTTTGGAACTGGTAAAAATGGTTTGTTCATGAGATTTCCCCTCACATTTTGCCTCATTTAATCATGCTTCTATATTAAGCCAGTGTCTTGCGTAGTTGGGGTTGAATGCTGAGTAAAGCCACTACAGCAAATCCTAGTAATACTAACAATGCTCCCCCAAAGGTAACATCACCCCAGAAAGCGTGCATGACAACATCACTTAATCCCCAATTACTGTTTAGATATAAGTAGCGTATGGGTTCAATTGCATAGCTGAGGGGGTTGAGGGTAGCGATCGCCTGTAACCATCCTGGCATAAAGGATAATGGTGCTAAAGCTGTGCTGGCAAATAATAAAGGTAGGTTAGTCACAAAAATTACTGCAATTAATTCAATGTGTCCTGGTAAAGCAAAGGCTAAACCGAGGGAAATGGCGGTGACACCTAAAGCTAGTAGAAATACTATGAGAGCGATCGCCCCTAGCCCGGATGCATCCGGTAAACCTGCACCTAAAAACGCCGCTGCACCGACAATTACAGCCGCTTGCAGTAAACTTTGGCTAATGATAAAGATAGCAGAAGCAAAGACAATTGAGAAACGAGAAGCTAAAGGTGCTACCAGTAGACGGTTTAAGAAGCCAAATTCCCTGTCAAACATCACAGGTAAACCGGCATTTAACGCCCCAGCAAAAGCGGTAAAGACAATTACACCAGCCGCTAAAAATTGTCCGTAATTTGTCGTACTACCAAATAAACCCTGGGGCGCATTTTGGAATAATGCACCAAACAACACCAACCACATCACCGGTTGAATAATCCCTGCTGCTAGAGTAGAAGGACGACGTTGTAATTGAATAAATAGACGACGAGTTAAAGCTAGGGTTTCTTGGACTATTTCCCCCAAAAAGTTGGGTGTATTTTTGGTAACTACGGTTTGTGAGTTGAGTTGCTGGAAATTGATATCTGTCTTCATAGGGATTTTCAGATTAGATATACAGTAGATATACAGGGTGTAAACTTAAAAAGTCCGAATTATAAACATTTTTGCACTTGGGAATTAGCCCATAATCACAATAATATTTATAATTCTTAATATTACATTATATCAAAATATGATGTAAAATAATGTTTACATTGTTGACATTAATAAAGATTTAGCTATAGATATCCATTGACTGGGAGCATCCCAAATGTGTAAATTTATTTTTATCTAGTATTTTTATCTAGGGAAATAAAATGCTCCAAGACTTGATATGATTGAACCGCAAAGGACGCAAAGGACACAAAGGTAAGAGATTGTGAGAAATTGTGAGAAATTGTGAGAAATTGTGAGAGATTTTTTAGTGTTGTTGCGTTTATTTTGTCAAAATTGGGATGCTCTCCATTTACTCAACGTGATTACGCCTTAAAAGAAGAAGATTATGAAAATTCATTACATCAATACCCGCAAAATTCCCATCTTGTTTCATAATAGATAGCAGTGCAAAAACAGAATAATTTAAACGTAAGAATTTAGGAACAGAAATCAATTAATTCTTACCTACATTGTTTATTTTGGATTCTGATTGATTACCGTCCAACCAATATCAATAAAGTGGTAAACTGCAAATGAATCAAACTCAACTTTCTCTACATACTCAATTAACACAAATGATTAGCGGTTATTGGGTAGCTCAAGCTATCTCCACTGCTGCTAAATTAGGCATTGCTGATATTTTGCAACAAGGTGAGCAATCCTGTCAAGAATTAGCTGAAAGTACAGATAGTGATCCTAGTGCTTTATATCGTCTCATGAGGACTTTAGCAAGTATCGGTATTTTTCAAGAAACAGATAATCAAAACTTTATCCTCACTCCTTTAGCTGAACATTTATGTAGTGATCATCCGCAATCAGTCAAAGCAACTGCTATTATGCTAGGAGATGCACCCCATTATCAACCTTGGGGGAAAATGTTTTATAGTGTGAAAACCGGAAAACCAGCATTTGATCATCATTTTGGGATGGGTGTATTTGAATATTTTAAATCCCATCCTCAAGATGCGGAAATTTTTGAGGAAAGCATGAATTGTTTTTCTTTAGTTGAGGAAAAAGCTATTCTCGATGTTTATGATTTTTCCCCCTTTAAAACCTTGGTAGATGTAGGTGGAGGATATGGAGAAATGTTAGGTAATTTTTTACAACAATATCCCCATCTTCAAGGTATTCTCTTTGATGAAGAATATGTAATTTCACATTGTCAACCAACATTAGAAAAACATGATATAGTTAGTCGTTGTCAAACTGTTAGCGGTAGTTTTTTTGAAGCAGTTCCATCAGGAGGAGATGCTTACCTTTTAAAACATATTGTTCACGACTGGGATGATGAAAGAGCAATTAAAATTCTGCAAAATTGTCGAAATGCTATGGATGAGCATAGTAAAATATTGGTTTTAGAAATGATTATTGAACCTGGTAATATTCCGGGTGCTGCAAAAATGTTAGATTTGAATATGTTGGTGATGTGTCCTGGTGGTAAAGAAAGAACAGCAGCAGAGTTTCACGAATTATTTACGAAAGCTGGTTTAAAATTAACTCAGATTATTCGCACTGCTGATGATATTTGTATCATTGAAGGTTGTAAATAAACTCTCAGTTTTTTTATGATAGCATCCCAATGAAAGAAAAAAAGTAAGCATTCAGCCTTGAGCTAACAGCAGTCAGCAAGATACTAAAAAACCCGAATTACATCTGGCAAATTTTTCTCATCAACAATTACAGAACTTGTCAATATTCTGATTTTATCAAAAAATCTGTCCACTTATAGGTAGGACAAGTTTTGGAATATGCGGTTAAAGCAGGTTTAGCGTTAAATTGTCAAAATGTCAGAATTCAGGAGTCAGTAGGGGCAAACCCCCCGTGGTTGCCCCTACTTGAATTTTGTATTTTAAATTCTCAATTATGACAAAATATCTCACTATTAATTAATTAATTAATTAATTAATTAATTAATTATTCAATTTTTAACAATTTTTATGTATTTACACCACATCTGCAAAAACATATTTTTTCCTTAGCGTCTTTGCTGCTTTGTGTCTACCCTGCGGGATCTCCTGACGGAGATTGCGCGAAACCTTAATCAAGATTTGGTTCATTCTAATTTTTCCCTCTTCCGTACACCTTCTGTATTCTTTCTTCTGCCGCTTGCTTTGTTGTGCCTCCTGCGTTTTTGCGGACTTTTTCTGTGTTCTTTTACAGAAAATCCGTGGGCTATAAATGTTGTTTTTCTACCTTGTAAATCAGTTGTAGAAACATATCTTTCATCTAAATCAGAAACAGGTTGATAATTACCCCATCCTAGAAATTCATATTGCTGTTGTCGTGCTGCTTCCCAAGAATTGGCTTTAAATTTTTTTATCAATTGAGAATTATCATCTAGCAAAACACGGGCGCTTTCATTATGTGATGGAAAGAAATCATAGCTACCATCTTCATTTTGCCATAATTCATAAGTTGTTAATTTTAAAGAACTTGTCATATACTTTTTTTAGCAAATTCATGAGGTTTAAACATAAAGTCACTCATAGGTTTGTCTATGAGTGTACAGGTTTGTCTATTAAATTGTCAACTTAGGACAAGCTCATCCTTTAGCACAACTCCCGACAACGCTAAAATAGTACCCTAAAGCAAAATCATCAACATGATAATATGACCACAGCTACACCAGTAAAAACAGAATACGAAGCAATTATTGGTTTAGAAACCCATTGTCAACTTTCTACAAACACCAAAATCTTCTCTAGCAGTTCCACCGCTTTTGGTGCAGATCCTAATACCAATATTGACCCGGTGTGTATGGGTTTACCAGGAGTTTTACCTGTACTTAATGCCAAAGTTCTAGAATATGCAGTTAAAGCAGGTTTAGCGTTAAATTGTCAAATCGCTGAATATAGTAAATTTGACCGTAAACAGTATTTTTATCCTGATTTACCGAAAAATTATCAAATTTCTCAATATGACTTACCCATAGCTGAACATGGTTGGTTAGAAATAGAAATGGTAGACGAAGCGGGAAACCCCACCCGTAAACGCATCGGTATTACTCGTCTGCACATGGAAGAAGATGCAGGAAAACTTGTACACGCAGGAAGCGATCGCCTAGCAGGTTCTAGTTATTCTCTGGTAGACTATAACCGCGCTGGTGTCCCCTTGGTGGAAATTGTTTCTGAACCAGACCTGAGAACAGGCCAAGAAGCTGCGGAATATGCCCAAGAACTACGTCGCATTATGCGTTATCTTGGTGTCAGTGATGGCAATATGCAAGAAGGATCTTTGCGTTGTGATGTGAATATTTCCGTCCGTCCTGTAGGACAAGAAAAGTTTGGTACGAAGGTAGAAATTAAAAATATGAACTCCTTTAGTGCCATTCAAAAAGCGATAGACTATGAAATTGAGCGTCAAATAGCCGCTATTGAAGCAGGGGAAAGAATAATTCAAGAAACCCGACTTTGGGAAGAAGGTTCACAACGTACTAGCAGTATGCGGGTTAAAGAAGGTTCTAGCGATTATCGTTATTTTCCTGAACCTGATTTAGCACCTATTGAAGTTTCTGATGCACAATTAGAAACTTGGAAAAGCGAATTACCAGAATTACCTGCACAAAAACGCCATCGTTATGAAAATGAGTTAGGACTTTCTGCTTATGATACGCGAGTTTTAACAGAAGATAGTTCTGTAGCTGGATATTTTGAAAGTGCTATAAACGCTGGTGCAAATCCCAAAGCTGCTGCAAACTGGATCACCCAAGATATAGCAGCCTACTTAAATAAACAAAAACTCACCATTTCCGAAATTAAACTGAAACCTGAAAGTCTTGCAGATGTAATTACCAGAATAGAAAATGGTAAGATTAGCAACGCTCAAGCAAAGGAGAAATTAGTAGATTTACTGAATGGGCTAGAACCAGAAAAAGCCTTTGCAGGTCAAGAATTAATCAGTGATCCGGCTGTTCTAGGACAAATTATAGATGAAATCATTGCTGCAAATCCGCAACAAGTAGAACAATACCGGGGAGGAAAAACCAACCTCAAAGGTTTCTTTGTAGGACAAGTGCTGAAAAAGACCAACAAACGCGCTGAACCTAAACTAACTAACGAGTTAGTCGAAAAGAAACTGAACGGAAATTAGTAGTAGTCAGGAGTCAGGAGTCAGGAGTCAGGAGTCACCAGTCCCCAGTCCCCAGTCTCCAGTCCCCAGTCCCCAGTCACCAGTCACCAGTCCCCAGTCACCAGTCCCCAGTCACCAGTCACCAGTCACCAGTCACCAGTCCCCAGTCACCAGTCACCAGTCCCCAGTCACCAGTCACCAGTCACCAGTCCCCAGTCCCCAGTCCCCAGTCCCCAGTCCCCAGTCCCCAGTCCCCAGTCCCCAGTCCCCAGTCCCCAGTCCCCAGTCCCCAGTCACCAGTCCCCAGTCACCAGTCACCAGTCCCCAGTCACCAGTCACCAGTCCCCAGTCACCAGTCCCCAGTCACCAGTCACCAGTCCCCAGTCACCAGTCCCCAGTCCCCAGTCCCCAGTCACCAGTCACCTTACCCTTAAATATTCATCTGTTGTCGTTGATAAAGTGACCAGTATAAACCCTTTTGTTGCAATAAACCTGTGTGTGTTCCCCGTTCTGCAATAATACCTTTTTCCATGACTAATATTAAATCTGCACGTTTTAAAGGTGCAAAACGATGGGCAATTAAAAACACGGTACGGTTAGCAGAAATCTTTTGCAAATTTTGTAATACTTGCTGTTCTGTTTCACTATCTAAGGCGCTGGTTGCTTCATCTAAAATCAAAATTGGGGCGGTAGAAAGAAACATTCTCGCTAATGCAATGCGTTGTCTTTGTCCACCTGATAAAGCTGTTCCTCTTTCACCTACATTAGTTTCATAACCGTAAGGTAATTGACTGATAAAATCGTGTGCTACTGCTAATCTGGCAGCTTCTACAACTTGTTCTGCGGTAATATCTGGATTTCCTAAACTGATGTTTTCCAAGATAGAACCATTAAATAAAAAGTCTTCTTGGAGAACTACAGCAATTTGTTGTCTTAAAGATGCTAAATCACAACTTTTCAGATCAAAACCATCAATTAAAATCCTTCCTGATTCAATTTGATAAAGTCTTTGCAACAGTTTAGAAAGGGTACTTTTACCTGAACCACTGCGCCCGACAATACCCACAAATTGTCCTGGTTTGATATCAAAAGAAATGCCTTTTAATACAGGTTCTGTGTTAGGACTATAACGGAAAAAAACCTGCTCAAAATTAACTTCACCTTTGAGGGGTGGTAATACTAAACCCGTTCCTGCTTCTGCTTCTGGGGCAGCGTTGAGAATATCGCCAATTCTATCTACAGAAAGTAGCACTTGTTGGAGATTTTGCCATAATTGTACTAACCGCAGTAAGGGTCCTGTCACTCTTCCTGATAACATTTGAAAAGCGATTAATTGACCTACTGTGAGTTGCTGATCAATGACTAATCTTGCACCAAACCAAAGTATTAACAATGTAGAAAAATTAGTGAGAAAATCACCAATATTACTGCTAATATTTGATGTAGTGGAAGCTTTAAAACCTGTGCGAATAAACTTAGCAAATAAACCTTCCCAGCGTTCTCTAGCTACTGGTTCGGCTGCATGGGCTTTAACAGAATGAATACCTGTAACCGTCTCTACTAAAAATGATTGACTGTCTGCACTGCGGTTAAAAGTTTCGTTTAGCCAATTTCTTAAAATTGGGGTGGCGATAATTGTTAAAGTGGCAAATAATGGGAGAACAGCTAAAGCTACAAAAGTGAGGGGAATGTTGTAATAAAACATCAATCCCAAATAAACGACGGCAAAGATACTATCGAGAATTACTGTTAAAGCTGTACTTGTTAAAAATTGGCGAATTTGTTCTAATTCTTGTACTCTGGCGACTGTATCACCCACTCTGCGAGATTCAAAATAAGCCAAAGGTAAACGCATTAAATGGCGAAAAAGTTGGGCTGATAAACTCAAATCTAAACGCCGTGCGGTGTGGGTAAAAATGAAGAGTCGAAGAGTACCCAGGAGAGCTTCAAATATGGCGACTAATAAGAGAGCGATCGCCATCACATCGAGAGTAGCTAAACTCTCCTGCACCATCACTTTATCAATGATGACTTGGGTAATTAATGGTGAAGCTAAACCCAATAATTGTAAAGTGAAGGAAGCTAGTAATACCTCACCTAATAATTTGCGATATTTCCAAACTGCGGGAGTGAACCAAGAAAGATTAAATTTCTCTTGTTTGGAAATTAATTCTACTTGCCACAATTTACCATCCCAACAAGATTCTACTACTGATTGGGTGAGATATTCACATTGATTATTGAGAGGATTGGCAATAATTAAACAATTACCTTTCATCCCATAAGTTACAACCCAACTGCTAACTATTTCCGATTTCCATAATAGTAAAGCCGGAAAAGATAAATGTCGTAATTCACCCCAATTTACCTGCAATTTCCGCAAAACTAACCCTAACTTTTCCGCTGTTTCTATCACATTTTTGGGGCGTTGTCCCCGCAGTTGACGTTGTACCCATTCTAGTTGCACACTATTATTTAAATATTGTGCCACCATTGTTAAACAAGCTGCCGCAGTATTTCCACTCACTACAAAAGGATAGTGAGAAGGATAATTAGAAATTGCAGATTTTGATGATGAAGGTAAAGATAAATAAGATGTCGTCAGTGAAGTAGATATTTCTTCTTTTTCCCTGTTTTCACTGTCACCTGTCACTTGTTCCCTGTCACCTTTCCCATGCCAAAATTCATCAATTTGAGGATGAGACAATTTTTCCCACAGTGATGAGTTCCAACACACAACTACAACTTCTTTACTAGCAGCTACAGCTTTACAATTAGTAAATAACTGTTGCAAATCACCAAACCAATCTCCATCATTTAAGGTGGCTACAGGTTTACTTTTTTCATCCCGTAAACGGACTTTACCAGTGATAATAAAAAACTGATATCCTCCTGTTTCCTGTAACCAAATTTTTTCGCCAAGTTGATATTGACGAATTTCTAATTCATTGGTTACTTCTGTTTGTTGTTCAGGAGTCAACCAGCACAATGGCGGTTTTTTCCAAGGTAAAGTATCTAGCGCATTTATTCGTAAAGTTTGATAGTTCAGAATATTTAGCTCACTTGTAATTTTACTGTCAGGTTTTGAATTTTTTCCCCTAGCCATTTTTCAAATAACTCATTTTGTAGTGATTGTTTTAGTTGAGTATTTTCTAAAGTTGCTGGTAGAATGTTCTCTAATCTAAATAAACTGAAATTTCCTTCTATTTCTATCGGTCCTATCAATTGTCCAAGGTTAGCTGCATCTACAGACGCACGCAAAATATCTGGTAAACTACCCCGACTAATGGGACCCATCATACCGTTAAAGGTTTTTTCATCTGCTAAGGAATACTCTTTTGCTAGTTGCTCAAAACTACTTCCTTCTTCAATTTGAGTGTGTAATTCTTCTGCTAGTTCTCGGTTATTAACCATGATCCGAGAAAGTACGACTCGATCTAAATAAATCTTTCTTTCAATAAAGTATTCTGGTAATTTTGGTTCGGTAATTACCGCTTTCAGTTTTTCTAATTTGAACCCAAAGCTAACTGATTCATAAAATGTAGCGTAATCACTACCATTATTTTGTAACCATGTTTGGAATTGTTCAGGATCTGTAAGTTGATTTTTTAACCGAAAATCAATAATTGCTTGTTCAATTAATGCTGTACTGATATTTATATCATCTCTGGTTTTTAGTTCTTTCTCTAGAACATATTGACGCAGAACATCGCTGATAAACTGATTTAGTTTACCAGAAATCTGTAAATACTTGACTACTTGATAGAGGTCGATTTGATCGTCGTTGATTGTAAAAAATGATGAAGATTCCATGAAATAAATATGAGGAAAATCCTAAAAATCTATACAACTTTTCCATTAAATAATAGATAAAACCGTAGGAAAATAAGGTTCAAGATGATAAAGATTTTATGAATTAGTTAGTGAAAAAATAAATAATTATAAAAATTACCTACACCATATAAATAGTAAATGCAATTTTTTACACATTTCCTATGGTGTTGGAGCAGTAATAGTCATGAAAAAAACAGCAAATTTGCTGTTTAAAATTTTGAATTTTTAGTAAATTTTCAAACAAATATCATTTGCCAAATAACAGCGAGGATAATTGCTGCAACTGCCCCAATTAGGGTATTGAAGATATTGACAACTTCGTTGGTAAGCCAAGTATATTTAGATTGCAATGTTGCACCAATGACACTTTCTAAATTGGTAGCGATAAAGGCTGCTATTACACACCAAACAATTCCTAAGATATCTATTAAATTTACACTCCAACCTACAAGGGCGATCGCTACGGATCCGATAATACCCGCTAAAGTCCCTTCTAAACTTACCGCCCCTTCTGTACCTCTCGCTACAGGTTGCAATGTGGTAATTAAAAAGGTACGTTTACCGTAGGCTTTACCCACTTCGCTGGCAGTTGTATCTGATAATTTGGTGCTAAAACTCGCTACATAGCCCAAACACAGCAAAAACTTCCAATCAGGTATAAGCCACACTCCCAGGGCGCATAAAGTCGCAATTAACGCCGAACCCCACACATTTTCAGGACCCCTTGCACCAGAACGTTTTTCTGCAATTCCTTGGGCTTCTTTTTCTTTCATACCGATGCGGGTAACTCCCGAACCGACGATAAAATAAAACCCTACCACCAGATATCCTGGCCAACTCAGTGTTCCCCAAACTATTACACCCAATAACCAAGCATGGAATATTCCCGCAGGGGTGAGTAATTTTTTAGGAATAATCGCTACTATCCCTAATAAAATAGCGTTTAATCCCATTCCAACTAACCAGGGATTGATGTCATTAAGTAATGATAACATTGGTAATTAATGATGAGTATTTTCAGTTTTTTATGATATGGGACTACTTTTTTGATCTGTGACAGTTAGTGGTGCAGAATGTGGGTTTATTCTACTAAGTACATTTGTCGTCAAAAAACGATTTTTTTTACATCTCAGCAGAGTTCAGAAATTTCCTCAATTCTCGTATAGCTGCACTTGTATTGCGGTTATAGGCAGTTTGTAAACTCTGTTCAACAATCTCATGTATATCAAAATTAGGGAAATAGTGGCTGTAGCTTTGAAGTAAATAGCTGTTTTGCTGAAGTTGATAAATTAACAGTTGCTTTTGTTTATACAGCCAAATTTCTGGAACTTGATAAGGTAGATAATCGTTGATATGAGTATAACTGGTAACGTCAATTTCTAGAACTAAATCAGGTGGTGGATCAACTGTCCAAATAATCCGATTTTTGCTAGATATAGCTTGCCAGTTATGAATATAAAAACAATAATCTGGTTATATTCCACTTTCTTCGGGAAGTTCCATCGTTATGGGGGTAAAAGCATCAAATTCCCACTGAACATAATCGAGTAGAGTAGTAATTATACTGGCGATAACATGAGCATCTTGTCCATGTTTTGGCAAAGGTGACATGATGATTACTTCCCCATTTCGATATTTTAGTCGTGGAATTGTGCGATCGCCCCGTTGTTGACATAAAGTTTGATACTCTTCCCATGTTCCAGGTATCCGCACCACAGCACCGGCAGGAATTTGGGTTTTTTCTGGTGATATCAGCGCAAACATAACTTAACTTATACATCAGTAAATAATTATAGTTTTATTTTATAGTTTTATTTTAGAGAATATTAGCAACAAGCTTGTAATTGTAATAGCTTATCAACATCCTGTACATCCGCAAATCCTGGACATCCTGATTCAGACAATAAAAAACGCACCTTGCTAAAAAAGCCAAAGTGCGATCGCTATTACCAGAAAAATCAAAATCCTGAAAATCCTCAAATCCTGGATATCCTGATTCTGACAAATTCCATCAATCAACTATCACGTATCACCTTGACATTTTCTCTACAATTTTCCTCACTTCATCAATACTTAAATTCAAAACCTGAGCAATTTGTTCCTGACTTAAACCTAATCCTACCAAACCAGGAACAGCTTCTAATTTAGCTTCGAGTTTTCCTTGTTCTAAACCTTGTTCTAAACCTTGTTCTAAACCTTGTTCTAAACCTTCCTCTAAACCTTCCTCACGTGCTTCTTGATAAAACCTAGTTTGTTTTAAATCACTGAGTCCAAACATTGATTCTATTTCCTCCCTATTCATTCTTGGAAATTTATAAATTAAAATTGTCTCGATAATGTCTAATATTTGTTGTTGTTTGGGTTGAGACTTAACCTCTTGTTTGGTACGGTTAATTAACTCCCTAGCTTGGGTGATAGCTTTTTCTTCATTGGTAATGATTAGTTTAATTGTAGCAATCCCAATGGGTAATGATGTTGTTTCTTCAATTTCATCTAAATAAATTACTCTCACTCTTTGACTCAGGAAAAATTCTTCATAGTCCTGAATATTACCTTCATCTATAGCACGACTAGGATATATTACTACTCCTTTCCAGCCACAATTAGGTTTATTTTGGCGTAAATATAAACATATTTCTGCAAATAACCTATTGTACAGGTCTTCATCTGGCTGAAATTGCACTTCTAGGAAGTAGATGGGATTTGCTGTAGTTTCTTGAGGTAGGAAGACTCCATCTATTCTAAAAGCTGTTTGCTTGACTTCAATAGATGAAAACTCATAACTTTCAGCTAATTCGGGAGATTGTCCTATAAGTTCAAAAAAAATACTTGGTATTTCTTGAAATAAGCGGTAGAATATAGTATCTGTTTTCATTAATTTAATATTAATACTCCTGGTCGGTATTTTACCGCCCTTTTTTTTATTTTATCATCACCTGAATAAACATCCCGATTCTGATAATTATCAAAAAAAGTAAACGCACCTTGACTAAATAGCCAAAGTGCGATCGCAAAAATCTTTTGATATCTAAAATTAATCAACGCAAAATGGCAGACATCAACAGACAATGAAAACAAAATGACGAAAAAGACATTAACGCCTCCTGCCTTGTGCCTTCTACTTCCTGCCTCATGCCATTACACATCCTGTTCACTCAACTCACGAGTGATGTGATCAAAAGGTTCATCCACAAAAGCAGTATTAGGCACACCAGCAGCCGCTACCTGCTCCTTAACAATATCCTTCATAATTTGCACACCGCGCACTGTGGGAGCAATAGGAACACCCAAAGAATTATAAGTTTCCCGTAAACCTTGCAAAACACGCTCATCCAACACATTCATGTTAGCAGCCACCAGCGCGTAAGTAGCATAACGTAGGTAATAATCCATATCACGCAAACAAGCAGCATAACGGCGAGTTGTATAAGCATTACCACCAGGACGAATTAATTCGGGTAATTCCTCAAACAACTTAGAACCAGCTTGTTTCACAATAGCTGCTGCATTAGCATTAATCGCTGCTGCTGCTTGTACTCTAGCTGTACCAGTTGCAAAATAAGACGTAAGACTATCAATCGCATTCCGGTCAAAATATTTTCCGGCTACGTCATAATTCTTAATTAAAGTTGTAACTGCATCGCGCATTCTGTATTTCTCCCAATCGTGACTATGCTATGGTTTGATATTAATTTGGTTGCACTCTTGCACCTGTAAAGTTTTGTGCCATAGCCATAAAATAGTTGTGGCACAAAAGTATTCATCCATTACATAAGGATTTTAAGCCAAAGTTGACCCCGATAAGATGAAGTTTCTTGTTTTGTGCAGATTTAGCAAGAAAGGTTAACATAACCTATAAACCAGACAATCTGTAACAAAAAATACATAATTATCTTATCTCTACTCTTTACGATATCTAAGGTGGTGTGTCAAAACTTGGGTTAATTCACCCGGTCTACTAGCCAATTATGGTAGTAAATTGGTGACTATGGATATATTTTATCCCAGTAAAGATGTTATACATAACGTCTCTACATCTAGTTGTGGTAAGTAAAAATTATGACTGTCATGGTCTGGCTACAACTAATTTCAGGAAAAAGCGGTTAAATTAACCGTGTTCACCTGTGGACTAAATAGTTCCAACACTTTTAGTTAGGATGAAACAGGAAGCAAAAGCTGGCTTTCGTTAGCAATAGTTAGCTTTTTTATATCAGTTAAGATGCTTTGGCAGAAACTGATTTTATTTTAGACAATTGGCTACAGAAGGAGTAACAATGACAACGCCACAAGAAGTCTTGAAAATGATTCGGGACCAAAACATTCAGATGATCGATCTGAAGTTTATTGATACACCAGGAACTTGGCAGCATCTCACGGTTTACTATAACCAAATTGACGAAAGTTCATTTACTGACGGTGTACCTTTCGATGGTTCTAGTATCCGGGGTTGGAAGGGTATCGAAGAATCTGACATGACAATGGTGTTAGATCCCAACACAGCTTGGATCGACCCTTTCATGGCAGAACCAACTCTAAGTATTATTTGTAGCATTAAAGAACCACGCACAGGCGAATGGTATAACCGTTGTCCCCGTGTGATTGCCCAAAAAGCAGTAGACTATCTTGCTTCTACAGGTCTTGGTGACACTGCCTTTTTCGGTCCAGAAGCGGAATTTTTCATCTTTGATGATGTCCGCTATGACCAAACCGCTAACGAAGGCTACTATCATGTAGATTCTGTAGAAGGTCGTTGGAACACAGGTAGAAAGGGTAAAAATGGTGAAGTAGATGGTCCTAACCTGGGTTACAAAACCCGTTTCAAAGAAGGTTATTTCCCTGTACCACCTACAGACACCTTCCAGGACATCAGAACAGAAATGTTGTTGACAATGGCTAAATGTGGCGTACCCATTGAAAAACAACACCATGAAGTAGCTACTGGTGGTCAGTGTGAACTTGGTTTCCGCTTCGGTAAGCTGATCGAAGCTGCTGACTGGTTAATGACTTACAAATACGTCATCAAAAACGTGGCGAGAAAATACGGCAAAACCGTTACTTTCATGCCCAAACCTATTTTTGGTGATAATGGTTCTGGTATGCACTGTCACCAGTCCATTTGGAATAATGGTAAACCCCTATTTGCTGGTGACAAGTATGCAGGTATGAGCGAAATGGGTCTTTACTACATCGGTGGTATCCTCAAACACGCTCCAGCTTTATTGGCTATCACCAACCCCACTACAAACTCTTACAAACGTCTCGTACCTGGTTACGAAGCACCTGTTAACTTGGCTTATTCTCAAGGAAACCGTTCTGCTTCTGTACGTATTCCTTTAACTGGTGACAACCCCAAAGCTAAACGGTTAGAGTTCCGCTGTCCTGATGCTACTTCTAACCCATACTTAGCTTTTGCAGCTATGCTTTGCGCTGGTATTGATGGTATTAAGAACAAAATCCATCCTGGTGAACCTTTAGACAGAAATATCTATGAACTGTCTCCTGAAGAACTAGCTAAGATTCCTTCTACTCCTGGTTCTTTGGAATTAGCTTTGGAAGCATTGGAAAATGACCACGCTTTCTTAACTGAAACTGGTGTATTCTCAGAAGATTTCATCCAAAACTGGATTGACTACAAGCTTGCTAACGAAGTTAAGCAAATGCAGTTGCGTCCTCATCCCTACGAATTCTTCTTATATTACGATTGCTAATTGCAAGCCGTATAGCGGTTTTCGTTGTGATATCAAACGCAAAAGGAGTACAACCTACTTGTACCCCTTATCAATTTTTAGCCACCTCAGAGGGTGGCTTTTTTATTCTTCAATTTCATAGCCTGTCTGTTTTAGTGCCTTCGCCAAAATAGTGATTGCAGCGTCACGACAATTTTTAACACCTATCTACTCAAATCAAGACTGTTAGCTGCTATATAAAACCTAGACAAAGCTAGACTTTACTTTCTACTTCAACGGGAGCATGGGAGCAGTTATCCCTCAGTAGACTTGCACGCCTTAGCCAGACGCGATATTTCTCAAGTTAAGATTTACAAGAAAGACTACCGCTATCATTGCTTGGTTTTCGCATTGGCAATAGTCTTAATTCAATACTTGATATCGCAGGATTATATATCAAGTGGGCGATTTTTTTAACTCACTTATGTCAATGCTTGTCAACATAAGTATAGTTTTGTCTATAAAATAGTCAGCTTAGGACTAGCTCATCGCTGCACTACTCCGGCTATAAAGTGTTTGTGTAGTAGGATCTACCTTCCCTTGAATGGGATTCCAATAATAACATAGCTCTTCAGGAAGACCGAGTTCTTGGGTAGCACGCATCAGCATGGATTGTTGACGGTTCTTAACTTGCTGATGTTGACGTACCATTAACGCGCGGGATTTTTCTTGAATAGACATATTTTTGTCCTCTCTAGTTTTTAGTAATAGATGTTTTAGATGATTAACTGGTATATAAAACCTAGACAAAGCTAGACTTTACTTTCTACTTCAACGGGAGCATGGGAGCAGTTATCCCTCAGTAGACTTGCACGCCTTAGCCAGACGCGATATTTCTCAAGTTGAGATTTACAAGAAAGACTACCGCTATCATTGCTTGGTTTTCGCATTGGCAATAGTCTTAATTCAATACTTGATATCGCAGGATTATATATCAAGTGGGCGATTTTTTTAACTCACTTATGTCAATGCTTGTCAACATAAGTATAGTTTTGTCTATAAAATAGTCAGCTTAGGACTAGCTCTTTTTTTTGCCTCACATATTTATAGTACCAAAGATTCTGTAACTTACAATACTGAATCAAGTTTTTGTTACAAAAATTTATAAATGAGGCGATCGCTGTTGCGGAAAATTAATAAAATTAAAGGCTGTAATCATTCCCTAGCAAGATGTTTAAGCCTTTAACTTGATAAATCCCTCTGAACATTTTGATCGGCAGAAAATGAGTATTTATGCTGGGTTCAGTGGGAAAACTGGCAATTGAGAACAGACAATAACAGACAATTTAGGTTCTGTTTAAATTCTGTCTACTTGTTGCCATCAACCTACCTCCATGAGAAAAAAGACTTTATTTTTCACATTTCTTTACATAAAATAATTAAAGTCCACAAAACTTAATGAATTATTTATGTATAAAAACTTGACAAAGCTAACTTATGAGAGTCTGCAACACAGCAAAAACTACTTTAGCTTGGGTCATAAACTCCTAAGTACACAATTAAAAAATGTAGTTTACCCCACAGTAGGACGGGTGAAACCAGCATCTCCAGAGGCGATCGCCAAATTACAAAACAGGTTAAACCTGCTACTAGAAGCAGATTGGCAAGATAGCCAAAAAGGGATATATCCTGAAAGTGTGTTATTTGATAATCAGTGGGCAGACTTTTTTGTTAACTATCCACTGCTTTGGCTAGATTTACCCCAGGTATGGGAACGCATCACACAAGGTAGATATCAAGATTTCTCTTCAACAACAGATCAAGAAGGATACCCTAGTTATTATTTGCAAAACTTCCATCACCAAACCGATGGTTATTTAAGCGAATCCTCTGCCAACTTATATGATTTACAGGTAGAGCTTCTTTTTGGTGGTGCAGCTGATCCGATGAGACGACGTATTTTAGCACCCCTGAAACGTGGACTGCAAAAATTTCAGGGAATTTCTCAAAAACAAATCCGCATTTTAGATGTAGCTTGCGGCACGGGGCGAACTCTGAAGTTGATGAGATCAGCTATGCCTGAAGCATCTTTATTCGGTACAGATTTATCACCAGCTTATCTGCGGAAGGCTAATCAAATCTTATCTGAAAATCCCGGCGAATTGCCTCAGCTTTTGCAAGCAAATGCCGAAGAATTACCTTATCTAGATAATTATTTCCATGCTGTAACGTCTGTTTTCCTCTGCCATGAGTTACCAGCAGCAGTGCGTCAAACAGTGATTGAGCAATGCTTTCGAGTCACCAAACCAGGAGGAGTTTTTATTATCTGTGATTCAATTCAAATGAGTGATTCACCAGAATTTGCTGAGATGATGAATGGTTTCTCAAAAATGTTCCATGAACCATACTACAAACATTACACTACTGATGATTTAGTAGAACGGTTAGAGAAAGCAGGTTTTGAGAATATAGAGACACAAATTCACTTTTTGAGCAAATATTTTATTGCTTATAAACCAGCTTAAAGCAAAGCCGAAATACTCATTTTGTTCAGGAGAATATTAGGAAAATAACTGCTAACAGTCCATCACACCAATTTGGGATTTGAGATTTTGAATTAATAGTAGAGGCAGAGTCACAAATCGTATTCACTACTCTTAATAGATGTGTGAACCTGCCTCTAAACTAATCGGCTGTTCCATGAATTTCCAACAATACTCAATATTCCAACTGGCTTGGTATCACACCAAATTTGACGGGTTCATCACAGCAAGAACAATCCTATTTTCACCGTGGTTTTCTCCCTTGCCTCTTCAACTTGTAGATACTATAAGGAACACAGAAGCGGTTGAAAAAGGGCGGATGAGTACCTATATGATGCACTAAGTCCGAATCTACGCCAGGTTTACCACAATTACCGGATGTTTTTAGGAAATACTCAACTGTTGATTATTTGTGCATTTGTGTAGTGCTGTAACTGTTTAAGTCTCTGCCAGAGAAGATAAAATCTGGAACGATGACTGAGTTATGTAGTGCTGTAACTGTTTATATCTCTGTCAAAGAAAATAAAATCTGGAACTTTGGATGAGTGATGTAGTGCTTTAACTGTCTATGTCTTTGTTCTATCACTTGTGTCAAGAACGATAAACACCCAGTCATTCCCTAACTTGATTGCTTTGCTGATAACGAATTCTCCTACAAGCAGTCTGAAGCTATGAGGGTTAAACAAAGGAATGGATATTGCTAAAAAATTCCATTGACTCTTTGCGTCCACTACCGCGATGGGGTGCTGGCTGTTCTGGTTGGTTGGGACCGGGTTTAGAATTGTCCGCAAATAGCTTTTCTGAACCAAAATTAGCAATCAGCAAACAGCAAAGGCTAGTGAACTTTGCTTCGTAATTAAAAGCTAAGGAGCCGAATACCAGACTCGATACTAAAAGTGAAATTGCAGCACGCATAGTAGATGTCTATTTTAGAACTCTCTACTTCACTGATACTTAGCTTTGATCTAAAGATCCGGACAATTTGAAAAAAAGTATTGTATGTAACTGTAAAAAAATCAATTTGATACTTCGTCGATATATTCGACAAGTAGCCAGTTTCCAGATGAATTTGCTCGACCCCAAACTTTGAGCTTTTGATTTTGGCTCAAGACTTGCAATTGCTCATCTACAGATGATTCCAAAGTTACAATCTGCCAAGTCTTAGGTAATAATTCTGTTGGGTTTGTGATAGTAAATCTGTAATCTTGTTGCCCTAAGCAATTAAAAATTCCTATGAAACAATCAAGATGAGAATTATCAAACTGATCAACTGATAAACAAGGACAATTACCATCAAGAGGATAAGTTTCTGGGTGATTCAAATAATGAATTTGCCAGTTTAACCATTCTGGATGATAGATTGGTAAATTGAACAAGGGAACAATTGCTGTTGGCGATCGCTCATCTGTCAATAAAGCTGTTTGCAGCATCCTGACTGGTAAATTTCTGGGCTGACAATTTAACTCACAACAGAGAGCAGCGGCCATCCCTGCGGCTTGACCAATACCCATAACTACAGGTTGTAGTCTAGTTGCTCCATTAGCAATGTGAGAGACAGAAATATTCTTCTCACACACCAGCAAACCATCCGTAGATTTGGGAACTAAACAACGGTAGGGAATAGTAAAAGGTGTTCCTGTCCAACGTCCACCCCAGCGAATAGACTTAGGTTGTAGTGAGAACTTAACACCCGGATAATGGTGATCATTGGCGTAGTTTCCAATAGCAACCGCATCATCAAACTTAGCTGCAACTCGACCGTCTCCAATGGGCAGAATATCTTGCTCAGAGACAGTAACAAGTCCCTCTAAGCGGCGACTTTCCCGAAAATAGGGATGAAGTGCAAAAGCTGGAGAGAGACTAGGAAAAACTCCTTCGGCTAAACCGTAGCGTCTACCAAGGTGAGTTTGAATATAATGGGCAAAGTTTTGACTATGCCAGAAACATTCTTGATAAAACTCACGTCTTGCTATCTTTGACTCTAGCAAACGGTTGGCTTTTTGGCCGTAGTCATTGCCACAAATCGGCCAATTCATCATAAACCAATTGGCGGGCAATCGTCCATAGTTTAAAAATTTTTCTGGTCCATAATTATCCCAAGCACCTGTAAACAAAGATGGATCATAATTAGGCGCTCTGGTAATTTCTGGGGCGATACATTCCCCAAAATCTTGCATGACTACTATCCATGTCGGTGATTGTACAGAGTATTTTGCAGTCAGATCATTAAAAGTTTCTGGGGCGCTAGGTTCTCCATACTCTGATTTAAGTTCCCATCCCCAACGGTGAGGAACATCTCCTAAAGCTAATACATCTCCTAATTCTGTACCATCAAGGATGACTTGGGCGTAAACTGTGAAATCTGCAAAGCGGATACCTGCAATACAATCTGCGTTGCGTAAAACTTCTAACGGTACTTTCCCGGAAATCCATTGCAGATTCGGTAATTCTCTCACCCAGTCTGCAAAAATTTCTGCACCTATATGGGGTTGATAACTAAAAAAACTCACCCAACTATTATCTAAACCTCCGGGTTGTCTTTTGCGTAATTCTTTAAGAAATGATCTCCATAAACCAGTTTGAAAAGATTTTAATTCATTACCATCAGGAGCAGATACGCCAGCAGATGTTAACATTCCACCTAACCAGGAAAACTCACTGACAAGAATAGTTTTAGCACCTCTCCGCGCTGCTTGAATAGCGGCCGCAGTTCCACCTGTTCCCCCACCGACTACTAAGACATCAGTTGTATAAATTTCATTCATTATGATTTTAGTGATGATTTTAGTGTTTACGAGATATAGATCCTGGACTTGTTGAAGAAGTCGGGGATCTGAGTATTTGTGATGTAACATTTATTTGACAGGTTTATTTTACAGCAAAATTGCTCTTGTTTTAAAAATGCTAGATTGGCATAAAAATTTACAAAATTACACATCAATATGAATAACATTTTACCCATTGGTGCTATTCTCCGAGAACGTTATCAAATCCTAGAAATTTTATCTACTAAAACCGGATTTGGTATTACCTATAAAGTTAGAGATCGCAATCATCCCAATCAAAGAATTTTAGTTATCAAACAACTGAAAAAACCCACAGCTGAAAAATTGAAAATTGAACATTTACCAATAGCAGAACAACAAGAGAAAATTAATCATGTTTGGGATAAATATTTACGACTTTTTAGAAGAGAAACCCAAGCTTTAGCCAACCTGGGAGAAACATATAATCAAATTCCTACCATGCATGAACAGTTTACAGAATTAGGAGAAGAATTTTATGCACAGGAATATATAGAAGGACATCCTTTAACAGCAGAAATTAAACAAGGAAACAAATTAACAGAAGATAAAGTTAAATCTTTATTGATAGAAATTTTAGAAGTTTTTGAATATATCCAAGAGATCACTAATAACAAAAGTTATGCAGTCATTCATCGAGATATCAAACCAGAAAACATTATTCGCAGAAGTGAAGATCATAAATTAGTAATCATTGATTTTGGTTTAGTGAAAGAAATCACAGTTCCAGGGACAAAAATTGGATCTATTTTAGGAGGAACACAGGGATATATTGCCCCAGAAATTGTATTAGGATTGGTATCTTTTGCTAGTGATATTTATTCTATCGGCATGATTGGAATTTTTGCAATCACTGGAGAAGATCCTTATTTTATACCCACATTAGCCACAGATTGGCAAACCAAAGCAAATGTGAGTGCTGAATTTGCTGATTTTTTAAATAAAATGATTTGTCAAGACTATAAAAAGCGCTTTAAAAATGCACAGGAAGCGTTAACAGCATTAACACGAACTAAAACACCACCACCCAACCCCCCCAAACCTCCTATTCCCTGGAAATTAATTAAATTAATAATTCTGGGAATTTCAGGAATGATCCTCATTAGGAGTGTAGTCATAGCTGTCATCTACATATTGCCAAAACCGAATGAACAATTAATAGCTAATGGTACAGAAAAAATAGGTCAATTGATATCCTCTGATCAAAAAGAATTAGTCAGTGGTAAACATTTTGATGTTTACAGATTTAAAAGTGAGAGAAGACAATATTTAACAGTGGAAATAGTCAGTAAAGATTTTCGTCCTATTTTCACAATTAGTAAATTAGAAAATAAGAGTTTTATGAAAGTAGAAGATGTGACAACTCAAGATAATAATTTTACAGCTTCGATTATGGTAGAAAAAGGTGAGTATGAATTAAAAATTAAATCAGAAAATGAGGGATTAGGAGATTATGTAATTAAAGCTTGGGTAACAGATATTAATTAAACTAATTAAACTGTAGGAGTAGCGCCCTCATACCTACCCCTATTATATCCTTATCTCGTTCCCAGCCTGGAGACTAGGAACGAGGTGATTAATTCAATAATTATTTACAAAAAAAAATATACAATAATTTCATGAAAATATACTATAATACCAGTAATGATATCAAGTTCGGGTAATCACTTACTATATAAATCGTTGGTTAATAATTACCTTGTCCCAATTACCTATTACCCATTACCTATTACCAGCTTCAACAAATATGATAAGTATTTAACCGAACATGATATGATTGAGTATACCCAAAATTGCCATTATGAAAAATTATCAGTGGTTGTTATTTATCAGCCTGTTTGGTTTAAACCTTGTATTAACAGCGTGTGAAAAATCAGAAAAAGTGGTTTTCTTCTGTGAAACAGACAATGATGGAGAACACACAACCAAAGTTAAATATCAAGATAAAACAAAAGATTTAATAGTTTGGAAACGCACCGACTTTGTAAAAGCTGGTTTTCCTCCACAACGGAGATGTGAAGAAGTCACACCAAAATTACAAGATGCTTATGATAATGGAACTTTGCCAACTTTAACTTGGGGTTATTCGGAAGCGGAAAATAATCCTAATCAAAGATTTAAGTCTTTGTGTACCACCACAGGAAAAGAATGTCATACTTTGATTTTAACATTATTAGAATCAGATGATGCTGATAATGAATTGAAAAAATTTACTGCGGTGTTAAATGGTGATGCTTCCAGTGCATATCAAAATTCTTCCTGTGCATTACCAAAACAAACAGGTGCTAATTTAACTTGTACTGTGGATATTTTCAAGGTGTTTAATAAATAGACATCTAGTGAAAATTATCGTAGGGACAATTCATGAATTGTCCCTACAAGGGTTTTAGTTTATTCAAATTTAATTACCACCAAATTTCTAATAAGGATAAATAGCATCTACCATGAGACGGGATACAATTTTTTATCAATTATTCAAACAATTTCCCAGTTTAATATTTGAACTGGTAGACGAAAAACCACCCACAGCAGCAGAATATCAATTTGACTCTATCGAAGTTAAAGAAACAGCATTTAGAATTGATGGAGTATTTTTACCTCCAGATCATGCTAATCCCAAAATAGCATTTTTCGCCGAAGTGCAATTTCAAGATGATCCAGATTTGTATCATCGTTTCTTTACTGAAATAATGATATTTCTCTATCGTAGTCAAGTGAGGTATGATAACTGGTATGGTGTGATAATTTTCCCATCCCGGAGTTTAGAACCATCTAATTACCAGATTCATGATGTATTGGTAGATAGTTACAAAGTTAAAAGAATCTATTTGGATGAGTTAGGAGATTTAGAAAACCAACCTTTAGGAATAGGGTTAATGTTGTTAACTACGACTCCTGAAGATAAAGCAATAGAAGCGGCTCAATTTTTACTCAGAAAGACAAAAAATACTGAGGTGGACATTTTTGAGCAAGAAGCGATAATAGATTTAGTCACAAAGATCATTGCTTACAAATTCAAATTCAGTCGAGAGGAAATAGAAGCTATGTTAATACCAACCGAAGAACCTAGAGCAGTTAGAGAATGGAAAGAGCAAGGATTAGAAATAGGAGAAAGAAACCTTGTTATGCGACTATTAAACCGTCGTTTTGGTATAGTTCCTCAAGAGTTATTACCAAAAATTGAAGGGTTAACTAGAGAACAAATAGAAACATTAGCTGAAGATTTGTTAGATTTTTCTGTTGTGTCAGATTTAGAGAATTGGTTGCAACAAAATCAACCTAATCAATAAAAACTGTAGGTTGGGTTAAGCGACAGCGCAACCCAACAAAAATTATTCAATGTAGCCAAAATTACAGATTATCAAATACCAGGAGTACCATCTATGAAATTACCTCAAAACCTCTATAAATTATCCCATCTTTTCCTATTCTTCTTCCTCCTATTTCCCGCTTCTCCGATTATTATCACTGGTTGTAGTTCTTCCCTATTCGCACGCAAACCAGGGACTTTATCAGAATCAGAATTAAATAATATCTTAAAAGAAATTACTGTAAAAGTCATAGTAGATGACAGAGAAACCGCATCAGGAACAATTATCAAAAAGCAGAACGGGTTTTATACTGTTCTCACTAATGCTCATGTGATAGAAAATGCTAAATCTGTGAAAGTTGTCACTCCAGATAATCAAGTTCATGATGTGGAATTTTCAAAATTAGATAGACAAGATAATAAAAAAGATGATTTATATGATTTAGCAAGGTTGACTTTTAGCAGTGAAACGACTTATTTAGTAGCTGGTTTAGGGGAAGAGAATATTAAACCAGGGGAAAAGGTATTTGCTGGAGGATATGTAAAAGGTAATTTGCAAACTACCACAGGTACAGCGAAATTATTTTTAAATCAGCCGTTAATTAAAGGACAGCAAATAGCTTATAATAATGATATTCAACAGGGGATGAGTGGGGGAGCAATTATTAATGAAAAGGGTTATTTGGTGGGGATAAATAGTAAACTTGCTAATCCGGTTTTACAAACTGATTTTCGCTATTTACAAGGTGAACAACCTGATGAGAAGACTTTAAAGGAATGGGGTAATTATAGTTGGGGTATTGCAGTTAATTTAGTAGATGAAGCTGCACCTGATTTAGCTTTATTTCCTGAGAGGGTGATTAGGAAAATTGGGGGTATTCCGGCTAAGGTTTTAGATATTGCTAAACTGTCTTCGGTGCAGATTAAAAAAGCTGATGGTGGTATTGGTAGCGGGGTAATTATTGCTAAGGATAAGGATATTTATTATGTGTTAACTGCTGCTCATGTGGTGGAAAATAAACAGGAGTATGAAGTTGTTGCACCTGATAAACAAGTATATCAGGTGGATAATCAGACTATTCGTAAAAGAGATGGACTTGATATGGCTGTTTTACAGTTTCGTAGTTCTCAGGTTTATCAAGTTGCTACTTTGGGGGATTATGAGTTAAAGGAACAAAATGTTTTTCTTTATGGTTGGAAAGGAGAAGAGTTAAATCATCCTTCTTTGTTTAGTGTGGGGGAAATGCTAACTAAAGATAGTAGAGAGGCTTGGGCAAAACCGAGAGGTTATGAATTAGCATATAGTAATGAAGGGTATCCAGGCATGAGTGGGGGAGGTATTTGGGATACAGAAGGGCGATTAGTTGGGATTCATAATTTCGCAGAAACAAATGTTTTAGGATATAGTTTGGGGTTGTCTATAGAGAGTTTTTTATTTTATCAACAAGATGGTTTATGGAAATTACCTGAACCTCAATTAAATATTGCTAAAAATGCACCTACAACAGCGGATATACATCCTACTATTTTAGCATCATTACGAACTTTTTCCCCACCTGATGCTGTGAATGATAGTGGAAAACAATGGCTAACCTATGGTATTCAATTATGGCGAACTGGTAATACAGAAAATGCTATTAAAGCGATGGAAAATGCAGTTAGCAAAGATCCAAACTCTTGGGAAGCCTATTATAATGTTGCTTGGATTTTGTTCATACAAAAAAAGTATGATCTAGCTTTAAATGCTATAAATATAGCAATTAGAGAACAACCTAGTTTTTACCGATCTTATTTATTAAAGGGTTTTATGTTTCAGCAATTAAAAAAATATGAAAATGGCATACAGGCACTTAACGAAGCAATTTTAGAAGCAGAAAAAGATAAACAAAAAGATTTTGTGCTTTATCAAATGCGAGGAGAACTATTTGGTGACTTGAAAAAATATCAAGAAGCGATCGCTGATTTTACTCAAGCTATCACCATTAATCCTCAATATACCACAGCCTACAACAACCGGGGAAATGCTAAATATAATCTAGGAGATACAGCAGGTGCGATTGATGATTATAACCAAGCTATCACAATTAATCCTCAATTAGCCCAAGCCTACAATAACCGGGGAATTGCTAAATCTAATTTAGGAGATAAAAAAGGTGCGATTGATGATTATAACCAAGCTATCACAATTAATCCTCAAGATCCTCTAGCCTACTACAACCGGGGAAATGCTAAATCTAATTTAGGAGATAAAAAAGGTGCGATTGATGATTATAACCAAGCTATCACAATTAATCCTCAAGATGCCAAAGCATACGTCAATCGGGGAATTGCTAAAGCTCAATTAGGAGATGCAGCAGGTGCGATCGCTGATTTTACTCAAGCTATCACTATTAATCCTCAAGATGCCAAAGCATACGTCAGCAGGGGACTTGCTAAAGCTGAATTAGGAGATAAAAAAGGTGCGATTGATGATTTTACTCAAGCTATCACAATTAATCCTCAAGATGCCAAAGCATACTACAATCGTGGAGTTGCTAAAGCTGAATTAGGAGATAAAAAAGGTGCGATTGATGATTTTACTCAAGCTATCACAATTAATCCTCAAGATGCTGATTCTTACTACAACCGTGGAGTTGCTAAAGCTGAATTAGGAGATAAAAAAGGTGCGATTGATGATTTTACTCAAGCTATCACAATTAATCCTCAATCTGGCAATGCCTACTACAACCGTGGAGTTGCTAAAGCTGAATTAGGAGATAAAAAAGGTGCAATTGATGATTTTACTCATGCCTACTACAACCGGGGAAATGCTAAAGCTGAATTAGGAGATAAAAAAGGTGCAATTGATGATTTTACTCAAGCTATCACGATTAATCCTAAAGATGCCAATGCCTACTACAACCGGGGAAATGCTAAAGCTGAATTAGGAGATAAAAAAGGTGCGATAGATGATTTTACTCAAGCTATCACAATTAATCCTCAATCTGGCAATGCCTACTACAACCGTGGACTTGCTAAAGCTGAATTAGGAGATAAAAAAGGTGCGATTGATGATTTTACTCAAGCTATCACAATTAATCCTCAAGATGCTGATTCTTACTACAACCGTGGAGTTGCTAAAGCTGAATTAGGAGATAAAAAAGGTGCGATTGATGACTATACTCAAGCTATCACTATTAATCCTAAAGATGCCATCGCCTACTACAACCGGGGAAATGCTAAATATAATCTAGGAGATACAGCAGGTGCGATCGCTGATTATACTCAAGCTATCACCATTAATCCTCAAGATGCCAAAGCCTACTACAACCGGGGAATTGCTAAATCTGATTTAGGAGATAAAAAAGGTGCGATTGATGATTTAGAAACTGCTAAACAACTATTGCAACAGCAAGGCGATACACAAAATGCTCAAAAAGCACAGGAATTATTAAATAAACTATAACTTAATATTCTCATCCCTGAATTTCTCTTCTATTCCCTACCAATGAGTTAAACTAATCAAAAACAACCAAACTAACACCACAACGACTAGCTGCTGCTGCTAACCGAGAATCAAGAATTGCTAACTTCCCTTACCTGAAACTACAATTAGAGTATAATTAAATAATGCCAATATG
This sequence comes from Sphaerospermopsis sp. FACHB-1194, assembly GCF_014696235.1. Classification (NCBI taxonomy): domain Bacteria; kingdom Bacillati; phylum Cyanobacteriota; class Cyanophyceae; order Nostocales; family Aphanizomenonaceae; genus Sphaerospermopsis; species Sphaerospermopsis sp. FACHB-1194. The sequence continues at coordinate 99,295 of NZ_JACJPU010000013.1, forward strand.
CCAGCCAAAGATATCTACCATAACGAAGTCAAAAACGCATTGATAAAAGACGGTTGGACTATCACAGATGATCCTTATATTATCAAATATGAAGATGCTGAACTATACGCAGACCTAGCAGCAGAAAAACCAATTGCAGCAGAACGTCAAGGACAGAAAATAGTTGTGGAAATTAAAAGTTTTGTTAGCAAATCGCTGATGTATGATTTTCATAACGCCTTGGGACAATATATTGTATATCGGAATCTCATTCAACTTACAGCACCAGAATATAAACTCTATTTAGCTATTGATGATGTTGTCTATGAGAAATTTTTTCAACGCAAATCTGTACAAGCTGTAATTCAGGAAAATCATCTGCTGTTAATAGTTGTTAATACAGAAAAGGAGGAAATTCAAAAATGGATAAACTAGAACAATACCGGAATATTATCAAAAAAATATTGACTGAATATTACGAAATAAGCAATACTCGAATTTCAAAAAATAGTGAATTTGAAGTTAGTGAACGTTTAGCATTTGATGAAACTAGAGATCAATATATTTGGTTTCGTTTTGGTTGGGAAGATAAAAAACAAATACAGCATATCATCATTTATTTTACCATAAAAAATGGCAAAGTCTGGGTAGAAGAAGATGCTACAGATTTATGTATAGTTGATGATTTACTATCAGCAGGAATACCGCAAAATGATATTGTTTTGGGTTTTCATCATCCCAGTAAAAGAGTTTTCACAGAGTTTGCTACAGCTTGAAATAATGATAATATTGTAGGGGTTTAGCATTGCTAAACCCTTACATTTGATGTGATAATACTAGAAAGTGCTATTTTTAATATAAAAAAGTAGTAATGAAATTACAAATATGAAACATGACTCTCATTTACCTAGGGGTTGCTGAGAAAGTCTTTCCGTGAGGGCATAGGAGTCAGGAGTCAGGAGTCAGGAGTCAGGAGAAGATTTGAAAATTTCTTTGCCATCTCTTGAAATCCCAAAAAATGCACACTTTTTCCGGTATACCCTTCAAAACCCTTGCACTAATTTCTGTGTTTATCAGCCTCTAACCTTTGATATATCAAGGTTTTAGGTTTATTCAGCAAACCCTACCTAGACTATAACTGCTTTCAACGTGGTTTTGATGATCCAAGACAAATTAGAATCCAAATGGAGAGTGCAGCTTGTCAAGAAATATTCATTCAAGCTCAAACAGAAAAAATAACTCTTGCGTGGTCTTTTATACACGAAGACGAAACAAATTTATGCCCTTTTCTGGATCGTAAATATTCAGTTTTGGGTATGGTGAGTTTGTGTAAAATAAAAGTACCTCCAAAAACTGAAATAGCAGAACAAGCTCTTTTGTTCCAGCAGTTAGTTAATCTATCGAGTAAAGATGCTCTACACTTAGCTTGTGCGGTTTCTATTCAAGCCGATTTTTTCTTAACTTGTGATGATAGTCTCAAGAAACAAGCTCAGAAATTAGAGTTAGCAATAGCCATCATGAACCCAATTGATTATATTAGGAATAACGAAAACTATGGAAATCAATAATATTATGGATGATACAGAAATAAAAATCAAAGGCATCAAAGCACTATATGAATCTCTTGGTTCAGCGGCAGCTATGCGTTTCTTAACATTGCTACATAAAACCCCTACTGATTATGTAGAAATCTCAAAAACGATATATCAAGATCAAAGTATTGAGGAAATTTTCGCTAGAGCAAAACAAAATTGGCAAGATTAATTATATCAATAGTTTGTAGGGGTTTAGCATTGCTAAACACCTACATTTAATGTTAAAATAAACCTAAATGTAACCATAATAAAAACTATGAAAATTCGCAGTTTCACAGTCATAATTTACAAAGAAGATGATATGTATATCGCTGAATGTCCAGAAGTGGGTACAGTAGATCAAGGAGAAACAATAGAACAAGCAATAACAGGTTTAAAAGAAGCAACACGACTTTATTTAGGGGTTGCTGAGAAAGTCTTTCCGTGAGGGCATAGGAGTCAGGAGTCAGGAGTCAGGAGTCAGGAGGAGATTGGAAAATTTCTTTGCCATCTCTTGAAATCCCAAAAAATGCACACTTTTTCCGGTATACCCTTCAAAACCCTTGCACTAATTTCTGTGTTTATCAGCCTCTAACCTTTGATATATCAAGGTTTTAGGTTTATTCAGCAAACCCTATTTAGAAGAATTTACTTTTATTCCCATCAAAAAACGTAAGTATCATTTTCCTACCTTTAAACTGGATATCAAACAAGAATATTTAAACAGAGAAAAGATTTATGAACAATGATTTATTATCAGAGTATAATTTTGATTATACTAAAGCTAGTCCTAATCGTTTTACTACTACCTCAGAAAAATCTATGTTACAAACCATTCTAGGAATTTATAAAAACGGCAAAATAGAACTTTCACAAACACCCCAGGGAATTACAGAAAGCAGTGTTTTTGTGACATTCTTACCAACCAAACCCACCACTTGGCCAGAAATAATTATTAACCATCAAGGTATAGCAGATAATATCATCTTTGAATCCTATCGAGATGAATTATTACCACCTCCAGAAATAGAACTTTAATTACAGATTAATTATGGGTTATCTCCTAGATACTTGTGTAGTGAGTGATTTTGTTAAAGGAGAACAAAATACATTAAAACAAATAAAATTAATTTATCCTAGTGATATTTTCATCTCATCTTTAACCGTGATGTAAGTAAAATATGGATTAGCAATTAATCCTCAGAAAGCCATTAAAATTCAGCCTTTAATTGAAACATTTTTTACTTCAATTACAGTGTTACCTTTCACTGCCCAAGAAGCAGAGAAAGCGGCTGACATTAGAAGTATTCTTAAAATAGCAGGTTCTCCTATTGGTGCTGATGATGTACTCATTGCAGCAACCGCATTAAGTCATCATCATATTGTTGTCACTTCCAATGTTAGAGAATTTCAAAGAGTACCTAATTTACAAATAGAGAATTGGCGGGTTTGTCAATAAAAGTATCTAAAATCTAATTAAAATGTAGGAGGTTAGCAATGCTAAACCCCTACATTTAGGGTTGAATGAAGATAGTAAAAATATTGATTTATCAAAATAACAAAAAAGAGCGATCGCCTTATTGAATAATCTCAGTATATTACCAACATTATAGATTTTATGGTACATGGGAATAATGAGCATAAAATACATAAAGTACCATAATCAAGAGTTTAATGATTATAATCGCTTTTTTATCCTTATACGTCGCCTTTAACCTGGGTGCAAACGACGTAGCAAACGCAATGGGAACATCCGTAGGATCAAAAGCTGTCACCCTGACACAAGCCATCATCATCGCCGGCATCTTAGAATTTACAGGTGCAGTATTATTCGGACATGGTGTAACAGAAACACTAGGAACAAAAATAGCTAACCCCGACTTATTCATCACCACACCCCAAACCCTAGTATTAGGGATGATAACAGTCCTCATATCAGCAGGGGTATGGCTACAAATAGCCACCTCACTCGGTTTACCCATTTCCTCATCTCATGCAGTCGTCGGTGCGATCGCTGGTTTTACCTGGGTAGCATTAGGAAAAAACGCTATAGATTGGTCATCTATTGGTTTAATTACCATTGGTTGGATATTAACACCAGTCATCAGCGCCACAATCGCAGCTTTTTTTTACAGTCTTATTAAAAAATGGATCTTATCCCAACCTCATCCCCGCTTACAACTACAAGAATGGATTCCCTGGTTAAGTGCAATTTTACTAAGTATATTTGGTGTAATAGTTCTCCCCACCTTAACCCAACCACTGACAAACTTTTTAAGTGAGAAAATCGGTTTAAACATCCCCTCCCACGACATCCCCATATTTACTGGTGCAATAGGCGTAATAGGACTTACATTATATAGTTGGAAAAAACTTAACTCCCCAATCACCAATCACCAATCACCAATCACCAACCCCATTGAACAACTATTTGCACGCTTCCAGCTATTAAGTGCTTGCTTCGTCGCTTTCGCACATGGTGCAAACGATGTCGGAAATGCGATCGCACCTTTAGCAGTAATTTTCTACATCAATCAGACAAATACCGTCCCCAACAATGGGATAATTATCCCTATCTGGATTATGATCTTTGGAGGTGCGGGAATTGTTGCAGGATTAGCCATCTGGGGTAAAAAAGTCATCGCTACCATCGGCGAAAATATCATCTCTCTACAACCCAGTAGCGGATTTTGTGCCGAAATCGCCACCGCCACCACCATCTTACTAGCTTCTCGGTTAGGTTTACCTGTATCCACTTCTCATGCGCTTGTTGGTGGTGTAGTGGGTATTGGACTTGTACAAAACCTCAAATCAATTAAATTTCAAACCCTCCAGGGGATCGCCGCAGCCTGGGTAATTACAGTCCCCATCAGTGCTGTAATCAGCGCCATAATCTTCAGTATTATCCGGATTATCTGAAAATGCAACTGAAATTTGTGAAGATTCTTGCTTAATGCTTATTATTTGAATGCAATACATTCTCGACTGCAAAAATTAAGTAAGATTACTGTTTTTTTTGCAAAAAACTTTCGGTGATGTACTGCCACAGCAAATGCAAATCATGGACAATTGAAAACTGCCATCTTATGCAATTATCTATAAATAGTATATTTTTGCATAATTGTGGGCAATTTATTAAAATATTGAATAGGAGATAAAAAAATCTTCTACTTTTCTCAGAACAATTCCCAGAACAATCCAGAACAATATTTTAATTTCTCAAAGCAACGGAAACTGTCACGCAATTTACACTTCGCACAAATTTTGGTTTTTAACAACCTACCAATCTGCAAGGCTGTGAAACATTTATCAGTGAACAGTAAACCGTGAACCGTGAACAGACTGACAACTGATAACTGATAACTGATAACTGATTTATCGTCAAGGTGTTAGAGGTTAGAAACTAATGGGGCGATTTGAAAAGCGACCAGAAAACTCACGAAACAGAAGCGACTTATCCAGAGCCGCAGAAAATGCCCTTTGGGATGTAGTTGAAGACTTAGAACAACTCCAACAGAATGTTATTAGAACTTTACAAGACGATGTAAAGCGGCTCGAAACTGAAAAAAACCGTTTAGCTAATGACATTCAACGATTAATAGAAGAAAAAGAAAAATTACAGCAAGCTCGACAAATTACTGAACAGCAAGTTTTGATTCGTCAGTTGGCGGAAGTTTTGGCAAAACATATATCTTCCCAACTGCAATCTTCACTCAAAAGTTTAGCTGATCAATCAATAACCGGAGAATCTTCCCATCAGTCCACCTTCAGATCGGCTGAAGTCAATTCTACAGTAGCTAGTCAGATAAGTGAAAATGTCAGTCAGATGTTGAACAATCTGGATGATACCGTCACAATTGCTTTTAGCTCCATCCAAAAAGAATTAACAAATTATCAAAGCCATCTTTCCCAGCAGTTGTTACGAATGTACGATCAACAGCAGCAAGGGGAAGAAATCTTAGCAGAATTTGTCAAGCGTTTACGAGAGGAACTAGAGAACATCAAAGATGCAAATTCTCTGAAAATTTTGACAGGAGGAGCGCCAACAGTATTGCAACTGGGCGAAACCTACAAAAATGGTTTCTCGGAAAATTCTTCAGAGAGAATAGTTGCTGAACGAGTTTCTTTATTAACTCAAGAGCTACCAAAAAGCGAAAATTCATCCTCAGATGCTGTGGTTGCATTACCACCACCTCCAGAACATCCACCAGAACCAGTTTCTGTGCTTGTTCCTGAGTCTTTAACCTCAGAAACACCAGAAACCCCAACTTCAGAACATCCACCAGAACCAGTTTCTGTGCTTGTTCCTGAGTCTTTAACCTCAGAAACACCAGAAACCCCAACTTCAGAACATCCACCAGAACCAATTTCTGTGTTTGTTCCTGAGTCTTTAACCTCAGAAACACCAGAAACCCCAACTTCAGAACATCCACCAGAACCAATTTCTGTGCTTGTTCCTGAGTCTTTAACCTCAGAAACATCAGAAAATCCAACTCCAGAAAATCCACCAAAACCAGTTTCTGTCCTTGTTCCTGAGTCTTCCCCAGCAAAATTAAACCCATACTCTCCCCAACAAATACAGCAGGAAGTAACACCCCGACAACAAAAACCTCCAAGTTCCCCAAACTCATCTTCAGTTCAGATAGGTTTCCTGTTGGTTCTGTTGTCAACGGTGATGTCATCCCTTTACAACGTTGTTGTCAAGGCGCTGTTCTATCAAGGTTCTGATCTGTTAGGAAACTTCCAGACACAACAGTTAATGTCACCAACATTGGGAAATATTTTCTTAATCTTGATGCTGAGATTATTGGTGGTTGTACCTTTAATGTTACTTTTAGCTCCTATTTTGCACCCTCCAGTTTGGCAAGACTTACAAAGTCTATTTGATTCAGTTAGCAGAAATGCTGCTGCTAAGAAAACAAACACAAAACAGGTATTACTGTTGTCGGTTGTGAGTGGTGGCTTTTTATTTTTGTCCCAAGTTTTAATTTACATTGCTATTGGTCAAGTAACAACTGGAGTAGCGATCGCTCTGTTTTTTATCTATCCCATGATCACTGTACTCTTGGCTTGGTTTCTCTTTCGTGAGCGTCCTGGCTTATTAAGTTTTAGTGCGATTTCTAGCATTTTTTGTGGTCAATTATTAATCTTGGGTAGTTATTCAACTGGTATTAATAATACCTCTTTAGGAATTATTTCTGGAATTATGTCCGGAATAGCTTTTTCTGTATACGTAATTCTTACTAGGTTATCCGCTCCGAAACTGCATCCAGTTTCTTTTGCTTTAATTAATTTCGCAACCATGTTGTTATTCAGCTTTGTTTGCTTATTAGTACCTTTACCAAGTGATTGGAGTTTAGCCATTAGATCATCCAATTTATTGGAAGTGATTTTAAGTGCTTTTATGTTAGGTGTCCTCACTCTTTGCGGCTATTTATTCAACAATTTTGGCATTCGCAAATTAGGAGGACAACGCTCCGCTATCATTGGTGCTGTTGTCCCAGTTTTCACCGTAATTTTCGCTGGATTAATGATTCAAGAAAAATTGGATATTCTGCAAATTCTGGGAGTTTTATTGGTAACTGGTGGCGCAGTTGCTATCAGCTGGGAAAAAATGCAAAAGGTTAAATCTTCCAGTGCCAAAAATTAAATGATTAAAAACAATTAAACTATGTACAAATACTTGAAAATTTATACCATAATTTTATATTTCCACAGATTTAACCGGGAAATACCCAATTAAGTCTGAATGTCTTAATGTAAAATTAAGAATTGGTATGAGTTAAACCTCCAGTAATGTGCATATTCTTCAATTTAGATCAAGTTGATGCTAGACTAAGGGTTGGTTTGATTAAGTCAACGGCCTAGAGCGTAGATTCAGTAATGCTAGGTAATCTGTTTTTACCTTGTAGGGGCGAAGCATTTGGGTGATAACCTATCGCTGAAACCCTAAACATTATGTTATGTCCGAAAGCTATGCCTCCAGCACGCTACGCCATCAATTTTGTTAACCTGATGTTATTATTGGTGAGCCTTTCTTTTACTGTTCAAAATTAATGATTACACCCAAGGTAATTTAGCACCATAGTTATTTTATGGTGAAACCATAACAAATCTCTATTGAGAGTGAAAACAAAAATTACAATTTGGTGTATAATAGGTAGTTTAAATTTGACTACTATTTTTTCGTAAACGTGCCATTCATCTGTCTGTGAATATGACTAACGACATAGATCTGATCAAACGTCTTGGTCCAAGTGCGATGGATCAGATCATGCTTTATCTAGCTTTTAGTGCCATGCGTACAAGTGGCCATAGGCATGGAGCATTTTTAGATGCAGCCGCAACAGCAGCTAAGTGTGCAATTTATATGACCTATCTAGAACAGGGACAAAACCTGCGAATGACGGGGCATTTGCACCACCTGGAGCCGAAGCGAGTCAAAATTATTGTTGAGGAAGTAAGACAAGCTCTGACTGAGGGTAAATTGCTAAAAATGCTGGGTTCCCAAGAACCTCGCTATTTGATTCAATTGCCTTATGTGTGGATGGAAAAATATCCTTGGCAACCAGGAAGGTCTCGTGTTCCTGGTACAAGTCTCACCAGTGAGGAGAAAAAACAAATCGAGCGCAAGCTGCCTAAAAATCTGCCTGACGCTCAGTTAGTTACTTCCTTTGAATTTTTAGAGCTAATTGAATTTCTACACAAGCGATCGCAAGAAGAGTTACCCCAGCATCATCAAATGCCTCTGAGTGAAGCCTTGGCAGAACATATCAAACGTCGTCTACTCTACTCAGGCACTGTGACACGCATTGATTCACCTTGGGGAATGCCCTTTTATGCCCTAACCCGTCCCTTTTATGCCCCAGCAGACGACCAAGAACGTACTTACACAATGGTCGAAGATACTGCTCGTTATTTTCGGATGATGAAAAACTGGGCAGAAAGGAAAGCCAATTCTATGCGTGCTGTAGAAGAACTGGATATTCCTCTGGAAAAAATGCAGGAAGCGATGGAAGAATTGGATGAAATTATCCGCGCTTGGGCTGATAAATATCACTGCGATGGCGGTACACCCATGATTTTACAAATGGCTTTTGGTAATCAAGATGACTAAATCAACAAAAGTTAGAAGTTATCTTCTAATTTTTGCTGATATTACCTTGAGCCAACTATTATCGCTTCGCGGAAGTCAAAAGTCAAAAGTCAAAAGTCAAATGTTCCCTGCCTCAACGAAAGGACTTTTTCAGCAAACCCTACTTAAATGCTGCCTTCAGGAGTTGATGGGATAGGCAGTGTCTGAAAAGGTGGTATTAATCCCGGCCGTGTTGTAGATCCAGCCCCAATACTAATAGAACGGTAACTGGCATCAATACACCGGTCTAAAGACTCAATCGGGGTTAAATTAATTTCTTTGCGTAAACCAACCACACACTCAGCAAAGGTAACAGGTAATAAACTGCGTCCACAGTAGCTTAGAGCAGCTTGGTTAATTGCCTGTTGGGTACTCTTGCTAATGCCGACTACGCAGGTAGCAAAATCTTCTGCACGACGGGCTTGACTACAGGAATAAAGGGCATCAGTTGGGGTAATTTCTGTTTGTTTGGTAATTTTAGCTACACAAGTAGATAACTCTCTTGGTCGCATGGTTGTAGCACAACCTTGAGATGCTGCTTGTGCTGTCACTCCTACACTTAATAATTGAGCCGCACAAGCACGGTAATCATTTCTATAGGAACTTATCACAGCTTGACTTGGCAAGATATTTGTCCATAGTCCGGCGATCGCCATCACTGGAATTGTGAACATTTTCCAGAAATGACTACTTTTGTAGTTATAAAAACTGCTAATTTCTTTTTTGCGTTTTAACATTGCTATTCTCCAAACACCCAAAGTTATGCTAACTTAGAATTTGCTGAAACTCCTCTATTATCAAGGAATTTCATTGTCAGTACCCAAATACTTCCAAAAGTCTGATACAGCAGGAGTCAGGAGTCAGGAGTAAAACTCTAGTGGTGTCTAGGTTGCAATTTTGATTCTGTACCTCATTGATCTGCCATCTGCTGTATTTATTATTTAACCAAAAATACTCTAGCTAATTGCTAAGAGTTATGTGATAATAGAATATTTGGGTAAAGTTTAAACAGGATTAAATAAGGAAACTCATGTCCCGATATAGAGGTCCGCGCCTCAGAATTGTCCGCCGCTTGGGCGAATTACCAGGATTAACTCGCAAAAGTGCTAGACGTGCCTATGCACCAGGTCAACATGGTCAAAACCGCAAAAAACGGTCTGAGTATGCTATCCGTCTAGAAGAAAAGCAAAAACTTCGCTTAAACTACGGTTTAACAGAAAAGCAAATGCTCCGCTATGTTCGTAAAGCCAGAAGAGTTACTGGTTCTACCGGACAAGTATTGCTGCAATTGCTGGAAATGCGTTTAGATAATACAGTTTTTCGCATGGGTATGGCTCCCACTATTCCCGCAGCACGTCAACTGGTGAATCACGGTCACGTTACCGTTAATGGTCGTGTAGTGAATATCGCCAGCTATCAGTGCCGTCCCGGTGAAGCAATTGGTGTGAGAGATAAAGAAGCATCCAAAAAATTGGTAGAAGCTAACTTACAGTATCCCGGTTTAGCTAACCTTCCCAATCACCTGGAATTTGATAAAAACAAATTGACTGGTAAAGTCAATAGTGTGATTGAAAGAGAATGGGTAGCACTCCAAGTTAATGAACTGCTGGTTGTGGAATATTACTCACGTCAAGCATAATTCAATTTTGGATTTTGGATTGACGATTTTGGATTGGAATAGTTGTTGTTCTTTGAATCCACAATCCAAAATCTAAAATCTAAAATTAGGTTAACCTCCTATTTGCGACATGGTACGGGTGTAAGTGCCGACAGTACCTGAGTCGCGTTGTTTAAAGTTAATTTCTGATTTGATTGCTAATAGTTCTCTGACTTGTGATTGTAATTGAGTAGTGCTACAACCAGCACGTAAAGAAGATTTTAAATCAATTTGCCCAGTTTCATTGAGTAAGCAGGGACGTAACCAACCATCAGCAGAAAGACGCACTCGGTTACAGCGATCGCAAAAACACTCTGACATTTGACTAATAAAACCCAGTGTTCCCTTTGCTCCGGGAATTTGAAATACATCGGCTGGACCATTACCACGAACTTGAGATTCTGTCAAGCCCCAACGTTGACGAATGCGATCGCGTAACTCGGCAGAAGATACCCAACCGCGATCGCCAAACAAGTCACCATTACCAATAGGCATAAATTCAATAAATCGGACGTGCCAATTTTTATCAATCGTTAAAGCAGCTAAATCCAAAACTTCATGGTCATTAACGCCAGGTATTATCACCACATTTAACTTTAACGGATCAAAACCCACATGATAAGCAGCTTGAATCCCATCCCAGACTTGCTGCCAACGTCCGCGGCCATGATTACCGATAATTTGCTCAAAAGTAGCTGCATCAAGAGAATCTAAACTAATATTAATTCTTCTTAAACCTGCATCATAAAGACTTTTAGCTATAGGAGCTAATAAAAACCCATTAGTAGTCATTGCCAAATCTTGAGTTTGGGGAAGATGGGCAATTTTTTTTACCAACTCAACCACACCAGGACGGAGTAGAGGTTCACCACCAGTCAAGCGAAAGCGAGTAAAACCAACAGGGATAAATACTTCTTGAATGAGAGTGAGTAGTTCCTCATCAGTTAATAATTGTTGTTTCAGGATATAGTCTAATTCTGCACCTTCCGGCATACAATACAGACAACGGAAATTACAGCGATCAATTAAACTAATGCGAAGATAGTCTACTGGGTTCATGTTTGTTGAGTTGAAGTCTAATTTCTAGTGTAGAAATCCAAGGGAATATATAATATATTTTTTATGCGCTGAGATGTTTCAAAACAGCAATGATGCGATCGCTGTATAGGTAAAAATCTAGTTGATTAGTCATTTCCAAAATACTGTTTTTCGATATTAAATAAGGAGAGTTGTTGAAAACCTCTCCTAAGTAGGGTTTGCTGAATAAACCTAAAACCTTGATATATCAAAGGTTAGAGGCTGATAAACACAGAAATTAGTGCAAGGGTTTTGAAGGGTATACCGGAAAAAGTGTGCATTTTTGGGGATTTCAAGAGATGGCAAAGAAATTTTCAAATCTCCTCCTGACTCCTGACTCCTGACTCCTGACTCCTATGCCCTCACGGAAAGACTTTCTCAGCAACCCCTAAGTAAATTTTAGTATTCTGCACCTAACGACCTTTCTATTGCGCGTCTAATGTAGCGTTGATAAGGAATACCTTCTTTTTTTGAAACAGATTTAACAGCCTCTAACATCTCTTCAGACATTCTTACACTAACACTTTTGTCTTTAGGTTTAAATTCAAAAGTTACAGGCTTAAAGTTTTCAGGATGAAGATACTCTGATAAATCACCGATACAAAAAAGCTAACTAATGCTAACAAAAGTTGGCTTTTTCTTCCTGTTTCACCCTAGCAGTGTCGGCACTATCTAGTCCACAGGCTAACACGATCAATCTGACCGCTTCTTTTTTTAAATTAATCGCAGCGTTTAAATCTCTGTCAATCTCAAAGCCACAGTTATCACATTTAAACACTCTTTGAGATAATGACAGTGATGATTTCTTTTCTCCGCAAGTTGAGCAAGTCTTGCTACTGGGATAATATCTATCCACAATTACTAACTTACTACCATACAGTTGTGTTTTATATTCTAGCTGCCTTCTGAATTGATAAAAGCCCATATCAGCTATAGCTTTTGATAATTTCCCATTCGCTAACATCCCAGATACATTCAAATCTTCTATCCCTATCACCGCGTGGTTTTTGCTAATATAGGTAGTAATTTTGTGTAATGTATCTTTTCTGATGTTGGCTATTTTTTGGTGTAATCTTGCTATTTTGATTTGTGCTTTTCTATAGTTATTTGACCATATTTGTTTATGGCGGTTCAAATATTGCATTCTTGCTAACTTTTTCTCATACTTTTTATAACTTT